>LVBR01000087.1 GCA_001604495.1 Acholeplasmatales bacterium Tener_01
AGTGTTTCCACTAGCCCAAGTGATTGTAGCACCTTGAGGAGTTGAATCAAATAATTGTAAGTTAGCAGTAACTTCTTTGCCATCATTTAATGCTAATACTTTTTCTTCAGCCTTAGCGATGATTTGTTCATCAGTTAATGTTTCAGTTACATGAACGATTGCATTGTCATCGATAGGTAAGAATTGAATTTCATTGTTATATAATGAAATAAATCCAGTGATATCAGCAGTTTGACCATTAACCATCTTAGCTTTCAAAGCGGCTTGTTGATCAGCTGATGCGAAGCATGTTGAAGAAGATAGATAGATATAAGCTCTCTTTCCGCTTCTTTGGAACCATAAATATTTGTCTTCAATATTTAATAGTTCAACACCTTTAAGTGTACATAACATACCTTGTTTGTCAGTTAAGCTCTTATCACTAATCTTTTCAGCTGCATCATATAATGCAGTGATATCAGTAACTGCAACTTCTTTAACTGTTGCATCAATTACTTCGAATGTTGCAGAAACAACTTCAAATACTGTTGAATAAATATCTTTGTTACCAGTAACAAGGATTTCAACACCTGGTTTTAATGTTTCAAAGCTTTCAGAAGTGATAGCTAAACGATATGCATAGTATCCACCATCTTCATTTTGGAAGTATACTAATGCAGTTGTGTCAGTTTCTTTCCAAGCATAAGTAACTCTACCTTTAACATTAACCATAGTTCCTTTTTCAGCAGCCATGAATTCTGCCCAAGTTGTTAATGCGAATGCAGGAACTTTTCTTTCAAATGTTTGAGAAACAGTGTTTCCTTTTTCATCTTTAATTGTAGCTTTTAATGTGTAACTAACTTCTACAGATGCAAATTTATTAACATCGATAGTAGTTTTTTCACCAGCTACAGCTACAACTTTAACGTCGTTAGCGTCTCCGCTCTTAACTTCAACTGTCCATTCAACATCATATTGAACACCATCAACAGCAACATGTGAAACTAGTTGATAATCATCAGCTGTAGTTTCTGAGCCATCTTTGTATAGGTTATATACAAAGTTCTTTGCTTTTTCTAATGCCTCAGCATCACCTTTGTTATTTTTGCCACAAGCAAAAAGTCCAAATAATACTACTAAAGCTAATAGTAATCCAAAAATTCTTTTTTTCATTTTTTACCCTTTCCTAAAATTAATGTATTCTGACATCGTCTTCTGAGAAAATTCTCAGTTGATATGAACCACTATAATAGTCAACAATTCCTAAAACATCAATTGTTTGCTCTTTAAAGATATTATAATTGATGCTTCCGTCTTCATTATAAAACACTTCAGATTTGATAGTGATTGTTTTACCGTCCTGTTCACAAGTAAGAATCATATACTTATTTGTTCCAGTATCGCTTACTCTTGTTGACTTAACATACAATCCTTCTATTTTGACAGAAGTACTCATCATTGCCTCACAATTCTTCATTACTTTTTTCTCACCAGTTTCTTCGTTTACAACTAAAGTAACTTTGCCATTAAGTAAATTATCTACTGTGAACAATGGATTACCAGGTTCAACACCTGTTTTAATTAATTTAATATTGCTTGGATCATTTGGTTTGATCGCACGATATTGAAGGCCTGAAACTTGATAAGTTTCACCTGCTTCATAGTATTGTACTGTCCCAACAATCCTAGATCTATTTCCAGCATTAACGATTTCTAAGCCTTCACCATTTAAGTTATATCCTAAATAAACGCTAATACCGAAATATAAACCAGTTTCTTCATCAAAATCTTCTAAGTAGATTGTATTTGCATGATTACGAATAACATTACCTTCAAAAGCAACTTTCAATCCAACGTAATCAACAACATGCAATCTCAACTCTTTCAATGTTAATTCTATCGCTTCACCATAATAGAAGTCAGGATCTTTTTCATCAGAATAAACATGAAGTTTGTTCTTTCTTGCTTGGGCAATAGCTTCTAAGCAAATATCACCATAACGATTTTGACCACTATTTGATGCAAATGCATAGCCGTTTTGTAAAATTTCTAGATTTAGATTCCTATAATCTCCATCTTCACTAGTCTTATACCATACCCATACTAAATATCTTCCACCAGTCGAGTCTAAATTCCATTTATTATCATCTGATTCAATTAAAATGTTTGTGGCATTAGATAGTATTTCTTTAGTAAACTTTGATGCTGCTTTTCCCCACTCTTCAATCTTTCCTGTTGATTCAGGAGTGTTAATTGCAAGATATCTTGCTTGTAATACACCTTCAGCAACTACATTAGATGGGACAATGAAGTGTGTTGTATCACCATCAACAAACTTAGAAACCGTTACTTCTTGCTTAAGTGACTCACTTGTCATGTCAAGTTTTAATTCACTAACAAAGTCTCGGTCATTTTCTGGTTGTTGAGGGTTTTTACCACCACAGGCAAATAAGCATAAAGCTAAAGAAAATATTAAAGCAATTATAGGAAGCTTAATTAATATTTTCTTTGTCATAAATTCACTTTATTATAATTAGCTATTATATTCACATTCATCGATAGCATCTTTGAATAAGCTAGCGATAGCATCGTCACCTGCAGCAACACCTGCAAGTAATGCCTTATCAATGATAGCACCTACTTGGTCACGAGCAGTAGAAGATCCAACGAATGCAGGGCTTACAAAGTATGCATCAGCTTGTTCCATACAAATCTTTGTTGAAAGAGCTGAAACATAGTCGCCACCATCAGCTTTATTTAATGTGTTTGCAAAGTATTCATTGTTCATAACTGATTTAATAACTGGAACATATCCACTAGCGATTGAGAATTCAGCTTGGAATTCAACGCTTGTAGTTAAATACTTAACGAATAACCATGAAGCTACAACTTCTTGAGGATTATTCTTCTTGAAAATACATACGCTTGGTCCTTGAGAAATAACTTTTGGTTTTGCAGGATTTACTTGAGGAATAGTAGCGATGCCAACTTCGAATGGATAAGCGCCATCAACTTTAGTTGGACGTTGGTGAGTTGCACCAGCACTTGATCCGATACTCATATAGCTCTTTAATTCGCCTTCTTTATTGCTAACAAACAAGCCAGAAGTATAAGCACCATAAATAGTTTGAGTTGTTACATATCCTTTTTCATACCAAGATTTGAACTTCTTAACAAAGTTACGATTGATATCTGTATCAAATAGATAATGATCTCCACTTGCACTAGTATAAGCTGTCTTTTGTCCATCAGCCATGTATTGTTCACACATTGTAATGAACCAGTTTGCACTTGAGTCATATCCTAGAGGAATACAGTTAGGATCGATTTCTTTAATTCTTGCACATAGTGCTTCCATCTCATCCCAAGTTGTAGGAACTGTTAAGTTGTTAGCTTCGAAGAATGTCTTGTTGTAATACAATACTTCAGTAGATTTACTGAATGGCATTGTATACATTAATCCATCACCAAATGCAGTTCCTTCTGCATAATAACCAGGAATGAAGTCATCGATTTGTTCTTGAGTTAAACCTAAGATTCCACCATTGCCATCTGATTCTTTAGATGCAATTAAATCATCTAATGTAGCAACTGCACCAGCTAAGTTGTATAGTGCTACATGGTCAGGATAACAATATGCGATGTTTGGTTGATTTCCTTCTGTAATTTCAGTTGAAATTTGGTCACGAACATCGTTGTAACTACCAATCTTTTGACTGTCAATGTGAATGTTAGGATAAAGTTTATTGAATTCAGCAATATACTCATCTAAAACATCAGATAGATTTGAACCCATTGTGTGATAGAAAACAACTGTAACTTCACTTCCATCATATCCGCCATCAGGAACGATGAAATTAGGTTTTGCTTTCTTTGAACCACATCCAACAAATACAAATGCGATTAAAACAAGTAAAACAACTAATAAATTTTTCTTTTTTAACATTTTTTACCCTTCCTTTTTAAGAACTTTATAATTTCAATTTAATTGAATATTATCCTTTAATACCACTACGGCTTACACCCTTCATAATATACTTACGTAAGAATAAGAATACCATAAATAGTGGTAAGCTTACCAATGCAACGGCTGCCATTTGAATTGGGATATTTACATCACCAGTAGATTCAACGAAGGCATTTCTTAAACCGTTGGTAATCAAACTATGAGTTTCTCCTCGAGTAACCAAACGAGGCCAAATATATGAGTTCCATGCACCCATCATCTTTAAAATCGTAATAGAGATTAAAGTAGGAAGTGCTAAAGGAATCATTATTTTCCACAAATACTTAATATCACTTGTACCATCAACCTTAGCAGCAAGATACAATTCATTAGGTATTTGTAAGAAGTTTTGTCTTAATAAGTAAATATAGAATACACTTACAAGGAATGGAACAATTAAAACGGTAAATGTATTTAACCATCCTAATGTTGTAACAGTTCCGTAGTTAGTGATTGTAAATAGTTCACCAGGAATCATCATTGTAGCAAGAAGTGCTGCAAACAATGCATTCTTTCCTTTGAACTCAAGTCTTGCAAACGCAAACGCAGTTAAAACTGTAATTATTAATGATAGAATTGTTGAAACAACACCAACAAACAAAGTATTTAGGAACAATTGTCCTAAACTTGCAGTAGAAAACGCATCTGCATAGTTACTCCACATTACTGTATTTGGCCATAGCGAAGGAACACTCCAACGATATTCATCCAAAGTCTTAAGAGATGAGTTAATCATCCAGTAGAATGGGAAGATAACTATAATCGCAACCATAATCAAGAAAAAGTACAATAGAACCTGAACCAAAACACTAACAAATTTTTGTTTATTTGTTACTTTGGCCATATTTTTTTGATGCATTACATTAATATCTGCCATATTGCACCTCTTAATAATGTACCTTCTTCTTACTTATATATAAGTTAAGAAGAGTAACCAATAAAATTATTCCAAACAGTATTAGTGCAGCTGCACTAGCACGTCCTTGATTATTATTTTCTAAGGCATCGTAAATAAATCCAACCATTGTATTCAAAGATGTTGTTGAACCAGTAGCTGCCATATCCTCACCTAAGATACCAACTACGCTTGAATATTCTTTAAATCCACCGATGAAACCAGTAATTACAACGTATGCAATCATTGGAGAAAGAAGTGGAACAGTAATTCTAAAGAATACTCTTGTACGACTTGTACCATCAACTTTAGCTGCTTCATAGTATTGTTTATTAACACTTTGAAGTCCACCAAGTAGAATCAAGATCTTAAATGGAAGTGCATTCCAAACAATATAGAAGATAACTACGAACATATTGTGCCAATATGTTGAACCAGCATTGATCCAGTTGATTGGTTTTCCACCAAATAATTGAATTACATTGTTAACAATACCGTGTGTAGCAATTATGCTCGCTGAGCTATTAGGATCACCACCAGCAATATTACCAACGATATTGAACATCGCAGCAAATACCATACCGATTGCGATAGTATTTGTTACATAAGGCAAGAAGAATATTGTCTGTAACAATCTACGCAATGGTCTAATTGAATTCAAACATACTGCAATTAATAATGCCAAAAACGAAGATAGAGGAACTGTGATAACGCACAGTAACATAGTTGTCTTTAGACAGTCTTTAAAGTTTTTGTATTCAATAACTTTTACAAAGTTTTGAAAACCAAATTCGAAAGTTTGTCCTCCAGCAGCCGCAAGTCCTCTATAACCATTTAATAGTGACATTCTTACAGTATTGAATATAGGCCAAACTGTAAAAACTAATAGTAGGATTAAAGCAGGAGATAAGTAAACCCATGCTTTCCATTGTTGCTTGCTTTCAACCATTTATAAACTCCTATAGATTGATTCTCTCTTCGGTTTCATGGTCGAAAATGAAAATCTTATTAGGTTTAATTGAGAAGTATACTTTTTCAGTTCCTTCAGCAACTTTATTATCAGCATCAACAATTGAACGAACAATTGGACTAGCTGATGCAGGGTTTGTTGAAACGATTGAAACGTCACGTCCCATAACTTCAATATTTTGTAACGTACAAGATAATGGGCCATTTTCATCAAGGATAAATCCTTCAGGTCTAATACCAACAAATACTTTCTTATCTTCAATATTAGGAGTTTCTAATACTCTTTCTTCACCAATGTATAGGCCACCTTCTTTAATTTCGCCTTCAAATACGTTGATTGGAGGTGTACCTAAGAATTTAGCAACGAACAAATTGATTGGACTATCATATACATCTTGAGGAGCACCGATTTGTTGAACAACACCTTTTTTCATAACTACGATAAAGTCAGAAATACTCATTGCTTCTTCTTGGTCATGAGTAACGAATACTGTAGTAATCAATGTTTCACGTTGAATTCTCTTAATTTCTTCACGAGTTTGTAATCTTAAACGAGCATCTAAATTTGAAAGAGGTTCGTCTAATAATAAGATTCTAGGCATCTTAACTAGAGCACGAGCGATAGCAACACGTTGTTGTTGACCACCTGATAGTTCGCTTGGCTTACGATCCATTAAATCATCTATTTGAACTAATGCCGCAACATCATATGCTCTCTTAATCATTTCTTCTTTAGAAAGTCTATCTTCACCCTTTAAATTTTGTAATGGGAAAAGAATGTTTTGTTTAACTGTCATATGAGGATATAGGGCATAATTTTGGAATACCAATCCAACACCTCTGTTTTCAGGTGTCAACTCAGTAACATCGTCAGCTCCAAAGAAAATTTTGCCACTAGTTGGTTTTTGTAATCCACTTAACATATAAAGTGTAGTACTCTTACCACATCCTGAAGGTCCTAATAAACCGATCAGTTTTCCATCTGGAATAGTAAAGTCAAAGTTATTAACCGCAACAACTTCTTTACCATTCTTAATTCTGCTTGGGAATATTTTTGTCAAATTTTGTAAAACAACTTCCATAAATGTTTTTTCCTTTCTCCAAATTTTACAATAATTTATTCATCTCTATAAAGGGCGTGAAGAGTAAGATTAAATCCTTGCCCAACAACGGCTAAAATCGCTAGAACTATCCAACTAGTATACAATCCGCCAATTTCCAAGGTTTCATGAAATCCTTGTGCATTCTCAATAAGTTTTAAAGTAATCTTCGAAA
>LVBR01000088.1 GCA_001604495.1 Acholeplasmatales bacterium Tener_01
GCTTTTATGGTAAGTATCACTCAAGGCTTAACATTTAAGGATATTAACAAGAAAAAATCATTATTTATAGCATTCACATATGGCTTCTTTCAAGCTCTATTTCCATTAATAGGCTTTTTCTTAATTCATTTAATTACGATATTAGCTAATGAATCAACCAGCGAAAAAGCAGGTAGTATTATTGAAGTTGTAGTTAGTTGGCTTTCATTTATCATATTAGTATTCTTAGGAACTAAAATGATAATAGAAGCTATTAAAGAAAGTAAAAAAGCCAAAGAGGAAAGAAAAGAAACCTTATTTTCTATTAAGCAAGTACTATTAATGGGTGTAGTAACTGCAATCGATGCCCTAGCAACTGGTATTGCATTCCATTCAACTAATAAAGATGGAGTATCACTATCCTCTACATCAACAATTTGGTTGCATGTAGCGATAATTATGGCTGTTACTTTTGTTATTTGTCTACTAGGACTCATTCTCGCTCGTCAAATTCATAAATTACTAAAAGGTAAAGAAGAATTATCATCACTAATAGGTGGCGCAATTCTTATTATCTTAGGTATTTGGATTTTATTATCACATTACTTTAGTATTTAATAGTGGACTTAGTCCACTATTTTTTGACTTATTTTAATATTGTGGTATAATTTACCTTGCTGTGGCTAAGGGAGATCAATATGAATAGTACAAATTTCATAAAAGAATTCTTTGGAGTGGGCGGATACACTAGAACACCCGAAGGTGCTTACTCATTTGAGCATCTGTTATTTGTTTCAATAGTTATTTCATTAATGCTTTTTCTAGCAATATTCTTAGGAATTAGAAAAAGAAATAAGAGCCAAGAAGAAAAGAATAGAGTATTAATAGTAAGTGCTCTACTAATTGATGGGTTTGAACTACTTAAGATTTTTATCTTTTGTTTGAATGATCATTCATTAAACCCAATTAGAACTACTCTACCATTATTCCTTTGTAGCATCCAACTTGTAACAATTCCACTTGCGGCTTTTTCTAAAGGTAGAATTAAAGAAGCATCACTAGACTTTGTATGTATATTTGGTATACTTGGTGGAATATTAGGAACTGTTGGCGCTGCTCAAAACTATAATGCATACCCAGTACTATCCTTCCACAATGTAGTAAGTGCAATAACACATAACATATCTGCGTTTTGTGGAATATATATAATGATTTCAAATCTAAAATCATTCAAGAAAGAAAACATTTGGATTACAGCTACAATCCTATTATCTTTTATTGTATTAGCTTTAATTGCTAATAAATTACTAAATTATAACTATATGTTCTTATCATACCATGATGGTACTCCATATATCATGTTCTATAATTTAGTTGGTGGTAATAAGATACTATATCCAACACTAATAGTTTTGGCTTTCTTATTATACATGATGATTTTTTATACTATATATTATCTATATCAAAAAAAGATTTCTAAAAACTAGAAATCTTTTTTTTATTAGAAACTGATACAATCAAGTATCAACATAATAACAAATCCTAAAACAAATGACCAAACACCATAGTGGTCATGACCATCACTAGTCATCTCTGGAATCATCTCTTCACTTACAACATATATCATACATCCAGCAGCAAATGCTAATGCCCAAGGCATAATTCCTTGAATTTGCATAGCTAAAAACAAGCCCACAACCCCAGCAATAGGTTCAACTATACCTGACATTGCTCCAAACAAGAATGCTTTCTTACTTGATCCACTTTCAGCTTTAATTGGTAGGGATACTACCGCTCCTTCTGGGATATTTTGTATACCAATTCCAATTGCAAGTAGTAATGCTCCACTTAAAAGCACTGGATTATTTTGTGAAAGGGCAACACCAAAAGCAATTCCAACTGAAAGTCCTTCAGGAATGTTATGAATAGTTACCGCTAAAAACATCTTACCATTTTTAGATAGTTTTTTAGTTTTTACTCCTTCTTCCTCATCTAAACCAATATGAAGATGAGGTACTATCTTATCTATTCCCCACAAAAACAAAGCTCCAAGTGAAATAGATATCGCAACAATCAACCAAGATGGAATTGTTGTATCACTTTCTAGGGCAGGTTTAATCAAAGAGAAAAACGATGCACTAAACATTACTCCAGCCGCAAACCCAACAAATATCTTATTTAGTTTTGGTGATATCTCTTTTTTTCTAATGAAAAATACCATTAATGCACCAATTGTAGTGCATACAAATATCAATGATATTCCTATTATTGGGTATAAGTATTCTTTCATAATAACACCTCTTGTATTAGTATATCATTTTTAGTTAGCCTAGTCTAACTATATGCATTAAAAAAAGCTACTAGATAACTAGTAGCTATTTTATTCCATATACTCCTTGAGAGAATACTTTTTTAAATCCTAAACCTTCATATATATGATTTGATACCGGATTTTTTTGATCTACATTAAGTGTTGCAATCATTTTGCTTTCTAAAATCTCGTTTTTTATGTTATTAACAACCTTTCTTGCATATCCCATTCCCCGATACTTGGGTCTAGTATAAACGTGTGTTATTCTACAAGAATTAGGAGTACTTTTAGAAAATGATGCCATACTAACAATCAAACCATCTTTTCTAATAACTCTAAATGTTGGGATTCTACTTATTAGTCTTTCTTTTTTAACTTCATCATGTAACCCACAATCACTAATCATATTCTTTACTAATTCAAATAGTTCATCTAAATCACTCTCTTTAGGAGTTTCTACTTCACTAGTAGATGGATTAGTAATGTTTGATGCTTCCATGAAATCCATTCCAATATCTAGATAGAATTCCTTATTAACTATATCTTTTGATATTTTAAGTAGTTCATCACCAATTTCAGTTGGACAAAGTACGCCTTTAATATCACAATTATTACTATTTAGATATGTAAGTAGTTCATTTAAACAAGCGCTATCGCCATATAACATAAGATTATATGGTTCTACTTTCATTGCAAGTAACCTCTTTCCTTCGTTTTCTACTTTCAATGCGTAATTAGCTTTATCTACTTCTTTTAAAAATTCACTATCTAAATAGAAGAATACTGCCATATATTGATTTAAATCTAAAAAGCTTTTGTTTTCGTTAAGAAAATCTAATCCGTTATTATATGTTTTTATCATTTTAAGCCTTTACCTTTATTTTAGATATTTTTGTTTTAATAAATCGCGCTTTTCTTGTGTTAAGCCACATGCATCTAACAAAAACTTATCAATTGATCCGTACTCTTTATTAATTTCATCATATGCAGTATCTAATAATTCTTTTCTAACACAGAAGTTTTCTAAAAACATTGCTTTTTTCTTTTT
>LVBR01000089.1 GCA_001604495.1 Acholeplasmatales bacterium Tener_01
CGATAAAATATTATGATGAATTAGAGTTTCTAAAAGATGATTCTTATTTCATTGGATATAATGGTGGAGCAATCTATAAAGTAAAAACTAAAGAAGAGCTTTATTCGTGCTTTTTAAATGGGAAAGAATTAAAAAGGATTCACACTTCTATCGATAAAAGATTTGATGGCTTAGTGTGCCATTACTTCCATGTTCCTGGAAAAGTTAAATATGATCTTATGAATCAATATGTATATATTGAGAAAACTCATAATGATATTGAAATGGAACTTTTCAATTTAAGTAATATCAAAGATAGCGATTTAAGCTATAAATATATGCTAGCTGGTGACCCAGATTTAATAAAAGAAATATATAAAACAATCCCTAAAGATTTATTTAATGACTTTAATATCGTTATTAGCATGCCATGCTTTATTGAATTCCAAAGTAAAATGGTAAGTAAATGGAATGGACTTAAGTGGCTAGCGGGCTACTTAGGAATTAAGAATGATGAAATAATGGCAATCGGAGATAGTGGCAATGATCTATCGATGGTTAAAGAGTCTAAGTATGGGGTTGCGATGGCTAATGCAACTGAAGAAGTTAAAAGAAGCGCCAAGTTTATAACATCCACTAATGATGATGGTGGAGTAGGAAAAGCAATAGAAAGAGTTTTAAAGGAGTGTAACGAATGAAAAATTATGTCTTAGCAATTGACCAAGGAACAACAAGCACAAGAGCAATCATCTTCAATAAGAAGAGTGAGATTATTTCCAAGGCGCAAATGGAGTTTAGTCAAATTACTCCTAAACCAGGATGGGTTGAACATAACCCTGATGAAATCTGGGAGACAACTTATGAAGTAATAAAAGAAGCACTATTTAAAAGTGGTCTACAATTAAAAGACATTAGTGCCATTGGTATTACAAATCAACGTGAGACAACTATTATTTGGGATAAGTTTACTGGTCGTCCTATTTACAATGCCGTTGTATGGCAAAGTCGTCAATCAAAAGATATTTGTGAGGAATGGGTAAATAAAGGTTACACCGAAAAGATTCATAAAAAGACTGGTTTGATTATTAATCCATATTTTAGTGCTAGTAAGATTAAATGGATATTAAATAGAGTTAGTGGAGCGTACGAAAGAGCTAAGAAAGGTGAATTGTTATTTGGAACAATTGATACTTATTTAGTATGGAAACTAACAAATGGTAATTTACATATAACTGATCCATCAAATGCTTGTAGAACAATGCTTTATAATATCAAAGATATGAAGTGGGACGATGAACTACTTGAAATGTTTGATATTCCTAAAGAGATTTTACCTGAAGTAAGAAGCAATTCTGAAATTTATGGTGTTGCAAGCAAATTATGGGAAATTGATGATTCTGTTGATGTTCCTATTACTGCATTAATTGGTGACCAACAAGGTTCACTATTTGGTCAATGTTGTTATGACATTGGAAGTGTTAAAAACACTTATGGAACTGGATGCTTTATGTTAATGAATACTAAATATAAACCAGTATTTAGTAAAGCAGGTTTACTGACAACAATTGCTTGGAACATTGATGGTAAAACTGAATATGCTCTAGAAGGTAGTGTGTTTGTGGCTGGAGCCGCAATCCAATGGCTAAGAGATGGTTTAAGAATGTTTAAATCAAGCCGTGACTGTGAAGATTATGCTAATAGAGTTAATGGTAGCGATGGAGTTTATGTTGTTCCTGCATTTGTAGGACTTGGTACACCTTACTGGGATGATGATGCTCGTGGAGCTGTATTTGGCTTAACTCGTGGCACAAAGAAAGAACATTTCATCACTGCAACCCTAGAATCTATTGCTTACCAAACAAAAGATGTTATGGAAGTAATGAAGGAAGAAGCAGGCATTGAAATTAGCTCACTTGCAGTCGATGGTGGTGCTAGTGCCAATGACTATTTAATGCAATTCCAATCTAATATCTTAGATGTTAAGATTGTTAGACCAAAATGCCTAGAAACAACAGCATTAGGTGCTGCATATTTAGCAGGACTTGCTGTTAAAGTATGGCGTGATACTGATGAAATTAGAATGTACAATACTGTAGATAAAATCTTCTTAAGTAAAATTAGTGAAGAAGAACGCAAATATTTATATGATGGATGGAAGATTGCTGTTAAAGCAACTCGTGATTTCAAACGTTAGGAGTTAAATCTATGTATGATATTATAATTGTTGGTGCTGGTGTTAATGGATGCTTTATTGCAAGAACTCTAGCAAAATATAAATTAGATATATTAGTATTAGAAAAAGAAAGTGATGTAGGTGATGGAACAAGTGCCGCAAATAGTGCAATTGTTCACTCAGGATACGATCCTCACACTGGAACTTTAAAAGCTGAACTTAACGTTTTAGGAAATAAAATGTATCCTGATATTTGTAAAGAGTTAGATGTTTCATTTAAAATGAATGGATCTTTAACTATTTCAACAAACGAAGAAGAAGACAATAAATTAGATGAATTACTTGAACTTGGTAAGGCTAATGGTGCTGATGTTAGAATAATTGATAAAGAAGAATTATTTAAACTTGAACCATTTGTTACTAAGAAAGCTCTAAGAGCATTATATGCTCCAACAGCAGGAATTATTAATCCATTTGAATTATGCGTTGCCTTAATGGAAAATGCTATGGATAATGGAGTTAAACTTCATCTAAATGAAAAAGTATTAGAAGTTAAAAAAGGTGATTTATTTACTGTTGTAACTGATAAAGGTGAGTATCAAGCAAAAGTTGTTATCAACTGTGCTGGTTTATATGGTGATGAAGTAAGTAATTCAATCTTAGATGAAAAGATTAAACTTGTTCCAAGAAAAGGTGAATATTATTTACTTGACCATTTCAATGAACCTTATGTTACTCACACTCTATTTAGTGTGCCATCAAGTAAAGGTAAAGGTGTTTTAGTTGCCCCAACAACTTCAGGTAATTATTTAGTTGGCCCATCTAGCAACTTTATTGATGACAAAGATGAT
>LVBR01000090.1 GCA_001604495.1 Acholeplasmatales bacterium Tener_01
GATTATAGGTTTGAATCCATTTAATAATAACTCATAGTTTAATACTAAACGAGCAAGACGACCGTTTCCATCTAGGAATGGATGAATTTTAGCAAGTTGTAAATGACTAAACGCAATCTTTTCCCATACATCAACATTTGGATCGTCAATAAAATCAAAGTATTTCTTCATTCTGTCATATACTTTTAAGTAACTTGGTGGAGTATGATTACTACCTTTGATAGAAATATCAACATTTCTATATAAACCACCAAGAGAAATTCCTGATAGAATTACTTCATGTAAATCTTTTAATTTGTTCTCGTCAAAAACTGAACCTTCTTCAAGCATATTTAAAATGAAATTAAGTCCGTTTAATGAGTTAGTTATAAGTTGTTGGTGCTTTTCTTCAACAGTTTCACCATTAAATACTTTAGATACTTCTTCCTTTGTAATAATGTTGCCTTCAAGCGATAAAGTGTTATAAACAAAATCTAAAACAAAATCATTTGACAACTTATCAGAAAGTAATTTGAATTGGGCCATAATAGTATACCTCCATATATAATAATTATAACACGAATAATAAAAATAAAAAAGAATAAATAATATTTATGTGGTATAATAATTAAAGGATGGTGATTCTATGACAGATATCGAAATTGCAAGATTAAAAGAAATGAAAAAAATTGAAGACATCGCTAAAAAGGTTGGTATTTCCTACGATGATTTAGAACTTTATGGAAAATATAAAGCTAAAGTAAATTATGAAAACATTAAAAGCAACAAAAAAGCAAAACTAATTTTAGTTACAGCAATCAACCCTACTCCTGCAGGCGAAGGAAAGACTACTGTAAGTATTGGTCTTGCGGATGCTTTGAATTTAATAAACAAAAAGACCGTTCTTGCTTTAAGAGAACCTTCACTTGGTCCAGTATTTGGCGTTAAAGGTGGAGCAACTGGTGGTGGATGGAGTCAAGTTGTGCCTATGGAAGATATTAATCTACATTTTACTGGTGACTTCCATGCAATAACAAGTGCAAACAATCTATTGTCATCACTAATTGATAATCATATCTTCCAAGGAAATGAATTGAGAATCGATCCAAATAACATTTTATTCAATAGATGTGTAGATTTAAACGATAGAGCTTTAAGAGTTGTTGAAGTGGGAAGAGGAAAAGGTAAGAAATATGTTCCTCATATTGATCACTTTAATATCACAGCTGCAAGTGAAGTTATGTCTATATTGTGTCTGTCAAAAGATATGGATGACTTAAAACAAAACTTAGGTAATATCACTGTAGCTTTAGATGTGGATGGTAATCCTATTTATGCCAAGGATTTAAAAGCTGAAAATGCCATGGCAATTTTATTAAAAGACGCCATTAAACCAAATCTTGTTCAAACACTGGCAGAAACACCAGCATTTGTTCATGGTGGACCATTTGCAAACATTGCCCATGGATGCAATACCATCATCGCAACAAACACTGCAATGAAACTTGGTGATTATGTTGTTACAGAAGCCGGATTCGGTGCTGATTTAGGTGCTGAAAAGTTTTTAGATGTTAAATGTAGAAAACTTGGAATTCATCCTGATTGTGTTGTA
>LVBR01000091.1 GCA_001604495.1 Acholeplasmatales bacterium Tener_01
TAATATTTAAAAAAGTATTATTTAAAAAAGAGCAATAAAAATTTGCTCTTTTTTTAGAAAAATTAATTAGTTATTTGTTATATTAGTGAAGACAATAGAAAGGATTATAATTATTATGAAAAAAAGAATCTTATTTTATGTATTAATGGTATTATCTTTGTTCCTTGTTTGTTGTGGAACAGCAAAGAATAGCGATGCAAAACCAACTGGAATAGACCCAGCACCTAGTTATTATGAACCCGAAGTTGCTCCAGATAGTTTTTATGGAAAAGTATCTGAAGGCATCTTCAGCGAAACTGAGCCTTCATATTCTGATTCAGATGTTATCGACGACCCAACTACAGGTGAAGAAGAGATAGAAGTTCCAGCTGCTGGACAATTAACTGCAAGTGTAGTATTTGATAATGATAGTTATGCTTTTTGGAAGACATTAACTTCTAAAGGGCAAGAAGAAGGTTTATTCTATAACTACTTACAAAAATATCCATTCAACACTTCAAACAGAATTAAAGTTGTTGTAAAAGGTGTTAGTGGAGCTAAAGTTGTAATCGATGATAAGTATTCAGGTGTTACTGATGTTAACGGCGTTGTATATTTATTCCCTAATAAATTAGCTGAAGGCGAAGCACACAAAGTAGAAATCACTTATGTTGCTGGTGGTAAAAAACAAGAATTATCTAAAAGTGTTTTAGATGGTGAAGATTTAATTATTGAAGATGCTCTTAAAGGTGACGAACTAACTGATAAAATTCAATTAATGTTAGTTATTGATGCTACAGGCTCAATGGGTGATGAAATTAGATACTTAAAGAGCGAACTTCAAAGTGTTATTGATAAAGTAAAACGTGATTTAGGAAATGTTCATATCGAACTATCAATCATTGCATATCGTGACCATGGCGATGATTATGTAACTAAAGCTTATGACTTCACAACTGATATTTCTAGTCAACAAGAGCAATTAAATAAGGTTTATGCTCAAGGTGGAGGTGACTGGGAAGAAGCAGTTCAAGAAGCTTTCAAAGAAGCAAATAAACAATCTTGGGATGACAACGCTAAAACTAAACTAATCCTTTGGGTTGCAGATGCTCCATGTCATGATGAAGACGCTAAGACTGTTTTAGAACAAACTAATAAGTTTGCTGAAAAAGGTATTAGAGTTGTAACAGTTGCATCAAGTGGAATTGATAAAGCAACAGAATACCTATTCAGATCAATTTGTTTAATTACTAATGGTTGCTATGGCTACCTAACTAATGATTCAGGAATTGGTGGAGAACACGTTGAAGCTACAACTGAAGAAAAGCCAACTGTTGAATATTTAAATAAGATGTTAATCAGATTAATCAAAGGCTTCTACAAAGGCGAATTTGAAGATCCAGTTGAATGGAGAGGCCAAGATTAACAAAAAACAAAAGACTGTCGATGACAGTCTTTTTTTATTTACCTAAACAGAATTTACTAAACAATTCATTTATTAATGAATCGCTAGAGTTTTCTCCAATAATATCTCCAAGTGCTTTAAAGGATAAGCTGATATCAACACATATAATATCAACAACTTGGCCGCTTTCAGCACTTTCCAGTGCTGAATTAATTGCATTTAACGCCTCATATAGTTTTCCTTTTTGTCTTGCGTTACCAATATATGTTGCATCGATATCATTCAAGTCACAAAGAGAATACATTTCTCTTATTCTCTTCTCTAACATACATATATCATCCTCATTCAAAGCCGATATCATAATATAATCATCAAGCTTTGATAAGTCAATCTTACTATCTAAATCTCTCTTATTAACTAAGATTATTCTCTTTCTGCCATTTGTTTTTTCTAACAACTTAATATCATCACTAGATAATGGTTGTGAATTATCAAAGACAAGGATAACTAAATCAGCTTTATCAAGTTCTTTCAAACTCTTTTCAACACCAATTTGTTCAATCACATCGCTTGTTGAATGAATTCCAGCAGTATCGATCAGGTTTAAGATTATTCCACCAATATTAACTTTTCCTTCAACAATATCTCTTGTTGTACCGGCAATATCAGTTACAATAGCTTTTCTTTCTCTAAGTAGTCCATTTAACAAGCTTGATTTACCAACATTTGGTTTACCAATAATAGCAGTTTTAATACCATCCTTGATAATTTCAGATATCTCACTCTTTTCTAAAAGATCAGATATCTCTTTTTTATTCTCTTTTAATATTGGAATAAGAACTTCTTGAGTGATTTGTTCTTCATCTTCATATTCAGGATAGTCGATATTAACTTCTATTTTAGCAATACATGTAAGTAATTTGTCTCTTAATTGACAAATCTTTTTCTTAACGTCGCCACGAAGTGCAACATTAGCAAGTTTTAAACTTTCTTTTGTTCTAGCATCAATCACATCCATTACAGCTTCTGCTTGAGTCAAGTCGATTCTTCCATTTAAGAATGCTCTTTTTGTAAACTCTCCGGCTTCAGCCATTCTAGCGCCATTTCTAATCATCAATTCTAAGACTCTTTGGGTTACAAATTGGCCACCATGACAGTTTATTTCAACAACGTCTTCTTTAGTATATGTTTTAGGTGCACGCATTACGCTTACCATTACCTCATCAATCACGCCGTCATCATCAAATATATGACCATAATTGATAGTATTGGATGCTACCTTCTCTAAATCTTTTCCTTTAAAAGACTTATTAACTATACTAATAGCCTCATCTCCGCTTAGTCTGACAATTGATATAGCCCCAACAAGATATGAAGTTGACACAGCTACAATTGTATCGTTCATTTTTACTCCTCTTGTAAATAATAAATATTGTAATATTCTTTATCATTTACTATGTATTTTTCTCTAATAAATATAATGTATGTTTCTCCGCTAACGATCATATCGTTTCCTGTTGTGAAGAAACCATCATAATTGATTTTAATTCCACTATCTAAATATGCTCTACTGACTAAATCAGTACAATAATATCTATCTTTTCTTGTTATAAATAGCTTGTTATATGGTTTGCCAATATTGTTTGATGCAAAATCAACTAAATTAGCTTTAATACTATCATCAATTTGTTTAACTCTTAGACCTATTATATATGGAGATCCATCATCTTCAGTAATCCATGTGTTTTGACTATATTTAACGCCTTGATTATCTTCGATATTGCTATATCCATCTACTTCATGGTCTGTCACTTCTAGCAAAACGCCTCCATCATCGGTTACATTTAGTGATGCGTGGCCAATAAACATATTTTTAGCAAAGAATCCAACAAGGTGTTTGATTATTATTGTATTGCTATATCTTAAAGGGTTACGATTTGTTAGGATTATATCTCCGGTTGTGCCGATGAAGTTATCTCCATTTTCTATACTAAAGACATTTTTACCATCTTCACCATCATTTGCAAGTACTTTATAGTAATTTGTGTCTCCAATTGTTTCAACAAATACGCCTCTATCTTTGAAGTCTTTAATCATATTATCAACTGATGCTTTTTCAATAAAGCCATTAGCGATAAATATTGATACCATTGAGAAAAGTACTAGCAATATAATTATAATAACCCTTTTAAAGATTTTCATTAGAATAGTCCTTCTATTTTACCATTTTCAATATTCATATGAACGGCTGCTGGTTCTTTAGATAATCCTGGCATAAGAAGCATTTCACCAGCTAAAGCAACAATCATTTTTGATCCGCTTCTGACTTCTAAGCCACGAATTGTGATTTCACAATCTTTCAATACGTTTAATTTCTTAGGATCATCGCTCAATGAATATTGTGTTTTAGCAACTACAACTGGGAATTTATCATAACCTTGTTTGTTTATGAATTCAAGCATTTGTAATGCTTCGTCTTTAAAGATGACGTTTGTTGCGCCATATATCTTTCTAGCAATCTTTGTGATTTTGTCACAAATTGAATCTTCTAATTCATAACAATATCTAAAGTCATTCTTTTTATCACATATTTCAACAACTTTATTAGCTAGATTAATGGCACCTTTACCGCCATCAGCCCATACTGTTATTAATTCGATATCATTATATGGCTTAATTTCACTAATTAAACATTCAATTTCTTTATCAGTATCTTGAGTGAATCTATTTATAGCTACAACACAGTTTAATCCGAATACGTCTTTGATATTAGATATATGTTTCTTAAGGTTTTCGCATCCAAGTCTCAACGCTTCAACGTTTTCTTCCCCAACGTTTTCTTTTTCCACGCCACCATGCATCTTAAGCGCACGAATTGTAGCGACGATTACAACACAATCAGGATGAATTCCAAGTTTTCTACATTTAACATCTAAAAACTTT
>LVBR01000092.1 GCA_001604495.1 Acholeplasmatales bacterium Tener_01
AAGTCATTAAAGTGATAAAAGTCACGTAAGTGGCTTTTTTTATTATTCATATCTTTAGATTTTATAATAATAATGTTATAATATTTATAGATACAAGTGGTGATATTATGAAAAAGAAATCAATAATCTTCTTTTTAATTATATTTTTATTTGCCTTATCCTCATGTAAAGAGGATGAGCTAAATACCGAACCGAAAACTGACCCACCAACTCCGGTTGATGTAGATCCTGATCCAATTGATGAGTTTACTGATCTATTTAAGGACACTTATATTGATATTTATGATATGGAAAGTGTTGATATCAGATCTCTTACAACAATCGATTTGGATGAGGTTGAGTTTTCAGTAACTAACGATAAAGTTGTGAGTCTTATCGATGGAAAGCTTGTACCAAATAATGCTGGTTACTGTGAACTGTGGGGAACATATGATTATGAATCATATTATCTAGAAGTTTATGTAATGCCAATCGTTGAATGTGATTTGTGTGATCAAGATGAAGTAGTATATGTTGGTAACAGTACTAATTTGATTATTGCAAATTACGATGGGAAATTTAGTGATTTTGACATCGTCTCAACAAACGATAATATTGAAATAAAAGGTAGTAATATCAAGTTTGTTAAACCGGGTAATGTTGATATTGCGATATATTATAAAGATGATCCAAGAATTAATACTAGACTTTCATTTAGTGTTAAAAAAACTAAACCGATTTTAACTGTAGATAACCAAAGTCCTGATGTAGATGATTATGTTTTATTTGGTGTTAGTAACTATGCATCAATTGAAATGTTTGATATTTCATCAAGCGATAGCTCTATCTTAGAACTTGATAGTGAATACTATGGCTTAGCCCTTAAACCAGGAAAAGTAACGGTTACTATTAGGCTAAAAGATGATCCTGAAGTAGCTGATACTATTGAAGTTACTGTTAAGAATGTTGAAATTAAAGCTCGTCTTTCATATAAGAGGATAATTGTTGGGGATGAGTTTAGTGTTGATTTATATTCATATAGTAGTGAAGATGTCTTTGACTTTTACTTAAGCGATGAAAGTGTTGTTTCTAAGATTGGTAAGGGGCGCTATAAAGCGTTAAAAGTTGGTGAATGTAAACTTGTTGTAAGCTTAAAGAGTGATCCAAATACTAAATATGAAGTTGACTTTACAGTTTACCCAGTTGAACCAGTTATTCAAGTTGGTCCAAGCTTCATTCAAGTAGGTCAAACTTCAAAAATTATTCTTGCTAATTATGTTGATTTAAGTGAATTTGATGTTACATTTAATGATGATAGTTTGGTTAGTTTATCTGATGATAACTTTACAGCACTAAAGACTGGTAATTTAGTAATTACTGTTACTAAGAAGAACAATTCAAGTGTTACATCAAAAGTAAGTATCGAAATAATCCCGGTTCAACCTAATGTATATTTATCTAGCGAGTATATTAAAGTTGGTGGAACTAGTGGTATTTATATTAGCAATTTAAGTGATATTTGTGAAGAATCAATTGATGATTTTAATATTGAAGTTGAAACTAAAGGAATTATTAGCCTAGATAATTACACTATCACAGGGTTGAAAGAAGGAGAAACTAAAATAATTCTTACTTCTAAGGTTGATAGTAAGACAAAAGGTGAAGTTAAAGTAGTAGTTACTAAGACTTCAACTGAAGTTGATAATAATGGTGAACCTAATAGTGGTGTTTTACTACTTTCAATAAAAGATAATAGTAATGCTTATCTATCTGCTGGTGACTTCTATCAAATCTTTATTGATGGAGCTAGTAATAGAGAACACTTTAGATGGATTACAACTGATGCCTTGGTTGCGGTGGTGAATGACACAGGACGTGTGATTGCGGTTAATAGTGGTGTATGTCAAATAGCTGCTATTAATAAACTTAATAACGAAGTTAAAGGAACAATCACTGTAACTGTTTATGGTATTCCAAATGTTGACTATGCGGCACGCTTAGTTAGAGTCGCTACAGAAGAATTAGGATACCGCGAAGGACCTAATAATGATACAAAATACGGGGCTTGGTACAATCTGAACTACGAAGCATGGTGCGCAATGTTTGTAAGTTGGTGTTGTAATCAAGCAGGTATCTCAACTGATATAGTTCCTAAGTATTGTGGATGTACAGCCGGAATGAATTGGTTTATCGAAAGAGGAAGATTCCAATATCGTGAAAGTGGCTACATTCCAAAAGCTGGTGATATTGCCTTCTATAGAGATCGTGATGTGACAAGTTGGACATCAACCCATACGGGAATTGTCTATGCGGCTACAGCCACAACAGTCTACACAATAGAAGGTAATACTTCTGACATGTGCGCTAAGCGAAGCTACTCACTTAATAGCACTTATATTTTAGGTTATGGTGTTCCTGACTATCCAGAGTTTGATGGCGAGCCTGCCACATTCACTCCAGGACGCCCTGAAAATGGCGAAAATTATAGTACAAGATAAAAAGGAGATTCAAATGAAAAAATTACTATCTGTATTAATTTTATTAGTTGCTTTTGTGTTAATTGGCTGTGGTGGAGATAAACCAGTTGATCCAGTTGACCCAGGTGAACCTGATCCAATTCAACAAGAAACAAAATACACTGTTAAGTTCTTAGTTGATGGAAAAGTTATTGCAACTCAAGAAGTTGAAGAAGGCAAAGCTGCTACAGCCCCAGCAAACCCAACAAAAGAAGGATATGAATTCACTGGTTGGGATAAGGAATTCAGTAATGTTAAAGCTAATCTAGAAGTAAATGCTCAATTTAAAGAAATCCCTCAAACAAAGAAATTCAAAGTTGAATTCTTAGTTGATGGAAAAGTTGTTTCTACTCAAGAAGTAGAAGAGGGAAAGGGAGCTACAGCCCCAGCTGACCCAGTAAAAGATGGATATGAATTTACTGGTTGGGATAAAGAATTTAATAATGTTACAGGTGACTTAAAGGTTAATGCTAAATTTAAAGAACTTCCAGCTGCTAAATACTATACAGTTGAATTCATTGTTAATGGCGAAGTTATCAATTCTCAACAAGTTAAAGAAGGCGAAAGTGCCGTTTTGCCTGAACAACCAGAACCTATCAATGGTAAATATTTCGCTGGTTGGAGAAAAGATACTTCTAATGTAACTAGTGATATGAAGGTTAATGCTATCATGACTGAAGTTAATCTTGATAGTAAAGTTGTTAATATCCCACTTCCTATTGGCAAATGCGAACTTAACATCTTCGTTAAATCTTCAGAACTAAATGTTAAATATCTTGATACTAACTTACAAAACACAATGGTTGGTTTCTCTGATGGCTATTATGGATTAACTTGGTGGTACAGAGTATTAATCAACAATGTTGGTGGTGAACTTGTAGTTATTGAGACAGTTGAAAGAGGAAAATCAGCTGAAAACACTAAATGTGATTATTACATCTATGCATACAATGATAATATTTGTAAGAAGATCACTGACACTGGCGTTCAAGCTGGCGATATTATCACATTCTCAACTCATCCAAGTACTTTCTTTGAAACAAAAGAAGTTAATGAATCATTCACAGTTAAGAGATATCAAGAAGTTACTCAATACGAATTAAATAGTGATGTTAGCCATACAGTTATCGCACTTTACCGTATGCAACAATACTTTGATAAACTTGGAACTATAAAGAGTGAAACTATTGACTTAATTACAGTAGATGAAGTAACAGATGCCAAAATCACTTGGAAGAGTTCTAATCCAAGCATTATCGCTCCTGATGGTACAGTTACACTACCTGATAGTGAAACTGAAGTAACTTTAACTGCTACAGCTACATTTGGTACATCAACTTATGTTTGGACTTATACTGTTAAAGTAAGTAAATAATTATAAAAAATAAGACGGGTATTCATTTACCCGTTTTCTTTTGTGTGGTATAATTGTGTTATGTTAGGAGAAAGAATATGAAGTTTGAAAAACAATGGATTGTTGCGCACCGTGGTGCAAGTGGATTAGTTGAACATGAAAACACAATGGAGGCTTTCCAAAGAGCATATGAAGTTGGAAGCGATAGTTTTGAATGTGATATTAGAAAGACCAAAGATGGTAAGATTGTAGTTGTACATAATGCTGATTATAAAGGGAAATTGATTTCTAGTCTTACATATGAAGAATTATGCCGTGAGACTTTAAAAGAAGATTTTATTATGCCTTTATATGAAGATGTGGTTAAGTTTTCAAAAGATAAACTATTCATGGATGTTGAACTAAAAGAAGCAGGTTATGAAGATGAAGTTGTTGAAATAGCACTTAAGTACTTAAAACCAAGCGAGTTTTTCGTTCGTAGTTTTATTGGCGATGCTATTAAAAGAATTAAAGAAATCAATCCAGAGATTAAAACAGTATTATTAATTGGTGCTGAAAAGGTAAGATTTGGATTCTTCTCAAGACTACTTGAAATCTATCCATATCATTCAGTTAGAAAATATAAAGCTGATATGGTTTCACCTCACTACTTACTTGTTAGATGGAACTTCACAAAGAGAATGCACCGAAGAGGCGTTCCAGTACTAGTTTGGACAGTAAACGAAGAAGAATTAATAGACAAATTACTAAATGTTGAAAAGGTGGATGCGGTTATTACTAATTATCCAGATCTAGGTTTGAAAATTAGAAAGCAGTTTTTATGAAAACATTGTTCACGTTTTCATGAAAATAATATCGTTTTCACTATTTACATTTCCTAAAGTAGGTATATAATATAGTTCTTACAAGAAAGGAGATGTTTTTAATGTTAGTATTTATTAATACAATGTTTTTACTAGCGGTACTTATTTCTGTTATTTGTGCAATTATAAGTGCAAGAAGTATCGAAAATGATAATTTTAATTACACAAGAACTGAAACATCTGCTAAATGTAATGATGAAGATTACGAATATTGTAGTCATTTAAAATAATAACAATATTTGTTAAAGTACCCGAAACAAATTAAAAACTATATAGGCATTTTTATGCCAATTAGCGTATCCCAAATGGGGTGCGCTTTTAATTTTAGTTGGTTATAAATATAGTTAAAATTGGAATGCGATTATCTTGAATATTTATGCAAAATATGGTAAAATAGTCATAAGTTTTGGGCTTGTTAGGTCCACTATAATTTTGGTATAAATAATAATAAAAAGGAGATATAAAAATGGGTGTAAAAATTGTTGATACGGTTCTAAGAGATGGTCATCAATCATTATTTGCAACTCGAATGAACACTGAAGAAGTACTTAGCGCTTTAGAAGAACTTGATAAAGCTGGGTACTATGCTTTGGAAGTTTGGGGAGGAGCTACATTTGATTCTTGTTTAAGATTCTTAGATGAAGATCCATGGGAAAGATTACGTAAAGTAAGAAAGGTTTGTAAGAACACTAAACTTCAAATGTTGTTCCGTGGTCAAAACATTTTAGGATATAGACACTATGCTGATGATGTTGTTGACAAATTTGTTCAAAAATCAATTGAAAACGGAATTGATATCATTAGAGTATTTGATGCCCTAAATGATGTACGTAACTTAAAGCAAGCAGTTGATTCTACTAATAAATATGGTGGACATTGCCAAATCGCATTAAGTTATACTACAAGCCCTGTTCATACAGTTGATTACTATGTTTCTTTAGCAAAAGAAGTTGAAAAGATGGGAGCTCATTCTTTATGTATTAAAGATATGGCTGGTGTACTATTACCTGAGGCAGCATATGAGTTATTCTCACGTCTTAAGGCTAACACTAAGTTACCACTTGAACTTCACACACACTGCACAGGTGGAATTGCTGAAATGACAGTTCATCGTGCAATCGAAGCTGGATGTGACATTGTTGATACAGCTTTATCATCTCTTGCTGGTGGAACAAGTCAACCTTGTACTGAAGCATTGCAATATGCTTTACAAGGAACTGAATATGATCCTAAACTAGACATTAAGATGCTAGAAGCAGCCGCAAGTAAGATGAATAAAGTAAGAGATAAATATCTTGCTAATGGTTTACTAAAACCTAAAGCACTTTGTGTTAATCCTAACATTTTGAAATACCAAGTTCCTGGTGGAATGCTTTCTAACCTAATGAACCAACTTGAAAAACAAGGTGCAATGGATAAATATGAAGAAGTATTAAAAGAAGTTCCACGTGTTAGAAAAGATTTAGGTTACCCTCCACTAGTTACACCTCTTTCACAAATGGTTGGTACACAATCGGTTATGAATGTTTTAACTGGTGAAAGATACAAGATGGTTCCAAAAGAAATCAACGAATACGTTCGTGGACTTTATGGAAAGAGCCCTGCTCCAATTGATGAAGAAGTTAAAGCAAAGATCTTAAAAGGCGCTGATGTTAAAATTATCACTCATCGTCCTGCAGATGATATTGAACCAGAGTTTGAAAAGCTTAAGGAACAATACAAAGACTTATGTAGAAGCGATGAAGATGTTCTAATCGTTGCTTTGTTCCCAGAAGTTGGACAAAAGTTCTTGGAAAAGAAATACAACCCACAACCTCAAGATGAAGTTGTTGAGGTAAATTTGTACATATAGGATAGGTGTTATAATGAAATACTTATTATTTTTAGCAGTATTTGATGGCCTTGGAAAATTAGGCGAAGGCGATACTACTTTTGGTAAAGCTTTAATTATTGCTTTAGTATCAATTCTAATTGTTTTCATTATCTTGGCATTAATAATTGGTGCAATCAAAATTATGGAACAATTCTTCAAGAATAAGAAAGCTGAAGCACCAAAAGCTGTAGCTCAAGAAAAACCACAAGAAGAAAAGAATTTAGAAATTACTGATGATGATATGATGGCAGCTGTTTTAGTTGCTACAATTGATTATGCAAATGAAACTAAGAAAGATGTTAGATTAAAATCTGTAAAAAGAATTGGATAAAGGAGAAATAATATGAAAATCTATAAAGTAAAAGTAAATGGAAAAGTATATGAAGTTGAATTAGAGAGTGTTACTGAAAATGATGCTAAAGTTGAAGCTCCAAAACAAGAAGCTCCAAAAGCTGCTCCAGTAGCAAACGATGGCAATGGAACTGAATTAAAAGCTCCTTTACAAGGAACTATTCTTAAAATCAATGTAGCAGTTGGTGATACAGTTAAAAAAGGACAAGCTGTTATTATTTTGGAAGCTATGAAACTTGAAAACGAAGTTGTAGCACCATGTGACGGTGTTGTAAAGAATATTTTAGTTAGCAAAGGACAAAGTGTTAACAATCAAGACGCATTGTTAATCATTGGGTAATTAATAATGTTCGAAAAACTATGGGAATTGATTGTTGAGTTCGCAAATACATCTGGTATTGCTGGATTCTTCGCAGATGGAGGATGGAAGAATGCAATAATGATTGCTATAGCAATCGTTCTTCTATGTCTAGCAATATTTAAACATGTCGAACCATATTTGTTATTACCTATTGCTTTTGGTATGTTACTTGCTAACTTACCAAATGGTGGTGTCTTTGTTCGTGAGGCAGATGGAACATATTCAGGTTTACTTGGTATCTTATATGTTGGTGTTAAAAAAGGTATTTATCCTTGTTTAATATTCTTAGGAATTGGTGCCACAACCGACTTTGGTCCACTAATCGCTAACCCTAAGAGCTTGCTTTTGGGTGCTGCTGCTCAAATTGGTATTTTTATTACATTCTTAGGTGCCTTACTTCTTGGATTTAATTTCAATGAAGCATCTTCAATCGGAATTATCGGTGGAGCTGATGGCCCTACAGCCATTCTAACTACATCAAAGTTAGCTCCAGACCTACTTGCACCAATTTCAATTGCTGCATATTCTTATATGGCACTTGTTCCAGTAATCCAACCTCCTATTATTAGATTACTAACTACTAAGAAGGAAAGATTAATCAAGATGGAACAATTAAGAAGTGTTTCTAAGACTGAAAAAATTTTATTCCCAATCCTAGTTACAGTTGTTTGTGTATTATTGATTCCTAGCTGTGCTCCATTAATCGGTATGTTAATGCTTGGTAACTTAATTAAAGAATCAGGTGTTGTTCCTAATCTTGTTAATGCAGCTGGTAATTTCATTCTATACATTGTTACTATTTTACTAGGTATATGCGTTGGTGCAACTGCAACAGCTGATATCTTCTTAACACTAGACACATTAAAGATCGTCTTATTAGGTGTTATCGCATTCAGTTTTGCTACTGCAAGTGGTGTATTATTTGGTAAAGTTATGTGCAAAGCAACACGTGGCAAGATCAATCCAATGATTGGTGCTGCTGGTGTTAGTGCTGTTCCAATGGCAGCGAGAGTTGTTCAAAAAGAAGGTCAAAGAGAAGATCCTTCTAACTTCTTACTAATGCATGCTATGGGACCTAATGTTGCCGGTGTAATCGGTAGCGCTGTTGCTGCAGGTATTTTATTAACTTTATTTGGTATTTAATCACATATAAATGCTAGTTTCTTAACTAGCATTTTTTATGCCCTTTTGTTATAATAATTAGAGGTTTATTATGAGTATTACTTATTTTGATACAATTGATTCAACAAATCTTTATCTAAAAGAAAACTATGAAAAATACAATAATTTAGATTGTGTTTTAGCTCGCCATCAAACTAATGGACGAGGACGCATGGGAAGAGTTTGGATTGACCAAGACGACCTACTTATGTCTATTTTAGTTAAAGAAGAAGTTCAAGAAAAAGAAAAGTTGAGCTTACTAATATGTTCAACTATCTTTAAGGTATTAAGTAAGTACTTAAATAACCTAAAAATTAAATGGCCTAATGATATTTTACAAAATGGTAAAAAAATCTGTGGAATATTACTTGAGGGAAAGACAATAGGTGATAAGACTATTGTTGTTATTGGCTTTGGAATAAATGTTAATAGCACTAAATTTGATGATGATTTAATTATCAAGGCTACTTCACTAAAGAAGGAGCTTAATAAAGAATTTGATATCAAAGTGCTAGCAAATGAAATATATGAAGAGTTTTTATCTGATTTTAGTTTATTTACTAAAAAGGATGAGAGCTACTTAAAGGTATGTAGAGATAATTCGTGCTTAATTGGTGAAGTCGTCAGTGTAGAGGATAATGGAATTATTAAAGATGCTAAAGTATTAGACATCTTAGATAATGGTAATATCCTTCTATTAATTGATGGCAAGAAAATAGAAAAAAGAAGTGGCGAAATATCACTACATAATAATTACTAGGTGATATTATGTTTTTAAAGATATTATTTTTAGTACTTTCATATTTTGTTGGGGCAATTCCTTTTGGATTTCTATTTGGAAAAATGAAAGGAGTAGATATTAGAACAGTTGGTTCTAAAAATATCGGTGCCACAAACACTGGAAGAATCCTTGGAAAGAAGTATGCGGTTTTTACTTATATTTTAGATATGATTAAAGGTGGAATATTTGTTTTCTTGTTTAGATTTTGTATTATTCCAGTAGAGTATTGTGTATTGTCTCCAATGCTATACGGATTAGTTGCGGTTATTGGGCACACTTTCCCAATTTACTTAGGCTTTAAGGGTGGCAAGAGTGTTGCTTGTGGAAGCGGTGCAGTATTTGGTTATTGTCCATACTTATTACCATTTATGATTTTAGTTTTCTTTATCATAAAGAAAATAACAAAACTAGTTTCAGTTGGTTCACTTGTATCAACACTAATTTGTATTTTAATGGTATTTGTGGCATCACTTATAAGTGGGGACTTCTTAGTGGATGTTTGGGACTTTTCAAGTTCGGCTTTATGGCCACTTAATTATTGGTGTGTAATATTTACATTCTTAATTGGTGTTATTATTTATGTAAGACACATTAGTAATATAAAAAGAATTCTTAATCGCACTGAACAACCTATTAATTATTAATAAAAATACTCATATAGATGGTATCAATAAATACTACTATATGAGTTTTATTTTTAGATAGCTGATAAAGATAATAATTTTTAATATAATTATGAAAAAAAGTGATTTTTTGTGGTATAATATCAAAGGTATTTTTTATTTAATTAGTATTATGATGGAGAAAAGAATATGTTAACATTATCTAATACACTTATATGTCTATTAATTTTCTTTGGTGTTCTATTTATAGGATATCTTTTAGGAAGAATCAAAATAAAAGGAATTGCTTTAGGAACTTCAGGAATATTCATCGTAGCTATAATTGCTGGATGCGTCATTCCTAAAGAAAGCATAGATATCACCACAATCACTAAGCAACTTAGTAATGTGGGACTAGCTTTATTCATTACATCTGTAGGTTTTACCGCAGGTCCAATGTTTATCCAAAACTTTAAGAGTAAAGCTTTTAAGTATATAGCTATTTCTGTAATTATAATCTTTGCGGCTTTAGGTGTTGCGATGCTTATATATGCCCTTGATAAGAATTTAGATATGCCTACGATACTTGGTATTACAATGGGAGCAATGACAAGTACACCAGGTCTAAGTTCTAATCTTGCAGCATTTGAAGAAAGTGCTGATATTATTCAAACTGTAAATGCTATTGCTTATCCATTTGGAGTATTAGGTGTTTGCTTATTTGTTCAAATAGTTCCAAAGATTCTAAGAGTTAATATGAAGGAAGAAGTGGAAAAAATAAGCGCTCCAAAGGAAGAAAATGTTGAGGAAAAAGAAACTGAAGGAAAAGAAAAGAAATTAATCACATTTGATAGATTAGGTTTATGTGTATTTAGCCTAGCTGTTGTTCTTGGAATACTTGTTGGTGCCTTAACAATTCCTAAAATCAGATTCCAATTAACTATAACTGGTGGATCATTGGTTGTTGGATTGTTATTTGGACATTTTAGAAGAATTGGTAGAATATCACTAGAGGTTCCTAAACTAACATTAAAAGTTCTTAAAGAATTAGGTTTAGCAATTTTCTTAGCTTGTTCTGGTTTAAGTGGCGGACTTAAGTTTATTGAATATATCCAAATATACCCTATATATTTCTTATATGGTGCTTTGATAACATTCATTCCAATGCTTATAACTTTTATTATTGCAAAGATATTCTTCAAGATGGAATTATTAAATATATTAGGAGCATTAACTGGTGGAATGACTTCAACTCCGGCTTTAGGTGCTTTAATTGAAGTTGCAGATACCGATGATGTAGGTAGTTCATATACTTCTACTTATCCATTTGCATTATTCTTATTAGTTTTAATCCCTCAAGTATTAAAAATGTTTGTGTGATAAAATAGATTTAGATGAGAAATCATCTAAATCTTTTTTTTATTAAATTTAGCAATTTAATTCACAAAGGACTTTTATTTATTTGTATGTTATAATATTAGT
>LVBR01000093.1 GCA_001604495.1 Acholeplasmatales bacterium Tener_01
GTTTTATGCTTTGAAGTTGATAGTGACATGGTTAAAATTCTTAACGATAATCTTAACCGTGATAATGTTAAAATAATCGAAAAAGATTTTTTAAAAGTTAATTTAAATGATTATTTAAATTATTTTAGTGATTGTAATGAAGTTAAAGTTGTAAGTAATCTGCCTTACTACATCACAACTCCAATTGTTTTTAAGTTGCTTGAAAGCGATGCTAGTATAGATGATTACTATTTTATGGTTCAAAAAGAAGTTGGTGAAAGATTTTCTGGAAAACCTAAAACTAAAGACTATAATAGCCTAAGTGTTGCTATAGACTTTCAAGCTAGTGCTAAAATACTGTTTAACGTTTCGAGAAATTCTTTTTACCCTGCGCCTAATGTTGACAGTGTAATAATAAACATCCACAAAGAGAAAAAGGATTATAGCGTAAATAACAAGGCTGAATTCTTAAAATTTGTGCAAAACATCTTTGCACAAAGGAGAAAGACACTTGTTAACAATATTTGGCAAGCGTATGGGTTAAATAAAGAAGAAATCGTAAAAAAGCTCGGTGATTTAAACTACTTACCAACTGTTAGAAGTGAAGAACTTTCAACCGAAGAAATCGTAATACTGTACAATATTTTTAGAGGTTAAGATGAAAACAAAAGCTTATGCTAAAATCAATTTGGGTTTAAAGGTTGTTTCTAAATATGATGATGGATATCATGAGTTAGAAATGATTATGACCAAAATCAATCTATTTGACACTTTAATATTTAAAGAAAGTGATGATGTTAGTGTTATCTGCCCGGAAGTTAATGAAAGTGATAATTTGGTTTATAAAATAGCCAAATATTTGCACGATAAATATAATGTTAATAAGGGCGTGAAAATTGAAATAAAGAAAATGATTCCGCTTCAAGCAGGACTTGGTGGTGGTAGTAGCGATGGAGCAACTACTTTCATTACCCTAAATAAACTTTGGAAATTAGGACTTGATAGGGATTGTTTAATTAATGAATCAAAACAGTTCGGAAGTGACATTGCCTTTTTCATTGACGGGGGCCCTTCTTTTGTTCAAGGAAAAGGCGAGATATTAGAAGATATTAAGATTAAAAATAAACTCTATCTACTTTTAATCAAACCGGAGTTTGGTTGTTCAACAAAAGAAATCTACGATAACATTGATACATATAGCGCCAAAGGCGAGTTAAAAGATTTAATATTCTCTTTAGAAAAAGGTAATATTAATGAAGTATCTAATTCTTTAGTTAATGATTTAGAAAAAGGACTACCAAAAGAAAAACAAATTGATATTAATAATATAAAAAGAGACCTCATTGCATATGGCGCAGCGGGTAGCTTAATGAGTGGAAGCGGATCTTGCGTCTTCGGTGTGTTTAATTCAAAATTTGAAAGAAATAAAGCATATAAAGGACTTAGGATGTTCTACGATATAGTTAAAGTTGAAACAAAAGATTAAACTGAAGTAATTATAATTACTCCAGTTTTTTATTATAAATTGATTATAGAATAATACAAAAAGAGAATAATTTTTTGTATATAAAATTAATAATTTAAGTGATATAATTTCCGTGTAATCTAAAATAGATTAAGAAAAGCTTTATAGCTCAAAATGATTTTTATTAGTAATTATTGGAGGATTTTTTATGAAATTAGCTATTAAATCGTTATTTATTTCAATGGCGCTTTTGGTTGTTATAGCTTTTGCTGGATGTAGATTAGCACCACTTCCAATGTCTGAAGCTGAAACCAATCTAAAGAATGCTGGTTATGAAGTTACAATCGTTGATGGAACAACATTTGCCGATTCTGATGAAAATCCATTTTTGTTTCTTGTAGGCACTGAATTAGAAAACTATCTTGAAGCTAAAAAAGGTGATGATGTAATTTATATGTATTACTTCTACTCTATCGATAGCGCAAGCGATAACTATACATTTATGAGTTATTCTAACTTAAGAAGTGGACAAAATAGTAAATTAGTTTACTTTGGGACAAAGCAAGCTATTACAGACGCAGGCTTATAATAAAATAATAATGCCACAGTTTGAAAACATTTACTTATTTTTGTTTTTGAAATAGTATAAATATGGGTGTATAATAATAGTGGTTAGCGGAGGAAATATGGCTGAAATTCATGGAACTAAAGTTAAGTTGTTTGCGTTGAATTCAAATCCTGAATTGGCAAAGGAAATTGCTGATTACATGGGTATTGAATTATCTGAATGTTCAATTGATAAATTTGCAGATGGTGAGATTGGAATTAATATTACAGAAACTGTTCGTGGACATCATGTATTTATCGTTCAAAGTACATCTAATCCTGTAAACGAACATTATATGGAATTGCTTATTATGATTGATGCTCTTAAACGTGCAAGTGCTCGTAGCATCAATGTTATCATGCCTTATTATGGATATAGTAGACAAGATAGAAAAGCACTTCCTCGTCAACCTATTTCAGCAAAACTTGTTGCGGATATGTTGACTGTTGCTGGTGCAACAAGAGTTGTTTGTTTAGATTTGCATGCTGCACAAATTCAAGGATTCTACAGTATTCCTATTGATAATTTTGAAGCAGCCCCACTTATTGCAAAATATATTAAGAAACAAAAGATTGAAGATGTTGTAGTAGTATCACCTGACCATGGTGGAACAACAAGAGCAAGAAAGTTTGCTTTGAACTTCAATGCTCCAATCGCTATCATTGATAAGAGACGTCCTCGTCCTAACGTAGCTGAAGTTATGAACATTATCGGTGAAGTTGAAGGAAAGAACGCTATTATCGTTGATGACATCGTTGATACTGCTGGCACTGTATGTGCAGCTTCTACTGCTTTAAAGAAAGCTGGCGCTAAGGACATTTATGTTGTTTGTACACACCCAGTACTTAGTGGCGAAGGCAGCAAGAGAATTTTAGAGAGTGATATTACTAAACTTATCACTACAAATACAATCAAACTTCCAGAAGAAAAGAAAAACAGTAAAATTATACAAATTAGTGTTGCAGAATTGATTGGACAAGGTATTTTGAACATTATTGATGATAAATCAATCAGCACATTATTTAAATAGCAATTAACTACTAAAAATGGGGTCAAAACCCCATTTTTTTGTGCTTTAAAAAAATCAAAGTATTTTTTTAAAAATATTGACTTTTTAAG
>LVBR01000094.1 GCA_001604495.1 Acholeplasmatales bacterium Tener_01
TAACAAGGCAACGTAAAACTGTAAATTGACTGCAAACAACGCTATCAACTAAATCTTTACTAGGCATTTTATCAACAACTGCGTAGATGAATTGTAATGCTTCATCACGAGTCTTGAACATTTTCCAGTTTCCAGCAATAATAGGTTTTCTCATTTCTATCTCCTTCTTAGTGGCAGTGTCCACAAGTACATTTATCATCGATGCAATCGATTCCTGGTAATACTTTACCTTCTAGATATTCTAAAGATGCTCCTCCACCAGTAGAGATGTGAGTGAATTTATCTTCATATCCTAGTTTGATTGCTGCAGCAGCGCTATCGCCACCACCGATAATAGTAACAGCACCCTTAAGTTCTGCTAATAATTTACAAATTCCATTAGTTCCTTTAGCAAACTTATCAAATTCAAATACACCAGCAGGTCCATTCCATACAACAGTCTTAGCACCTTCAAGTTGTTTCTTGAATAATTCTAATGTCTTAGGTCCAATATCTAATCCCATCTTGTCGCTTGGAATCTTGCTTGATTCAACAACTTCAGAGTCAGCATCTTCACTAAATTCTTTAGCTACAACTGTATCAAGTGGTAAAACGATCTTGCCGTTTGCTTTTTCAAGTAAACCTTTAGCAAATTCAACGAAGTCGTCTTCACATTTACTAGTTCCAACTTCATATCCTAATGATTTATAGAATGTATATGCCATAGCGCCACAAATCAATACTTTGTCAGCTTTAGTAATTAGACTTTCAATAACACTAATCTTATCACTAACTTTAGCTCCACCAAGAATAGCTACAAATGGATGAACTGGATCATCAACTGCGCCACCGATGAATTTAATTTCTTTTTCCATTAAGAAACCAGCAACTGTTGTTTCGATGTTACTAGCGATACCTACATTACTTGCAGCTGCTCTATGAGCTGTACCAAAAGCATCATTAACAAATACTTCACCAAGTGATGCCCAATATTTACCGAGTTCAGGATCATTCTTTGATTCTTTCTTGCCGTCTAAATCTTCATAACGAGTGTTTTCTAACATAACGATGTCTTTAGGTTGCATTGCTTTAACTGCTTCTTCAACAAGCTCACCACGAGTTGCAGGAACAAATTTAACATCTTGACCTAATAATTCAGCTAACTTCTTAGCAACTGGTGCTAAAGTATTCTTCTTAAGGTCAGCTTCTTCTTTAACTCTTCCTAAGTGAGATAATAATACAACTTTAGCATCTTGTTCTAAAGCGTATTTGATTGTTGGAAGTGCTTGAATGATACGGTTACTATCAGTAATAACGCCATCTTTCATAGGTACATTAAAGTCAACACGCATTAAAACGACTTTGTTCTTTAATTCAACATCTTTAATAGTTTTTTTCATAAGTTCTCTCCTTTTAACTAATCAACTATTTAATGATTGATTCTATTTTTACCTTTGATATTATAACACAATTATTTAAAAAAGTATAGTTTAAATTATAAATGCTCTATAAGCATTTCAATCTTCTTCATTCTTTTTAGTAAAGTGTCTTTATTTACTTCCATCTTTAATATTTCTAAATCATTGAATAAAAATGTTGCCACTTTATCTTTATATCCAAAATCCTTTATACTTACATAATTAATCCATATTGCGCTATTCTTATCATTAACTTTAAAAAGAATTAGATCTTTACTAACATACATTGGAACATTATATTTAATGTTAAGTATTTTCTTTGTGGCATCGATTCTTCCTTTTAATGTTGATAAATTTTTAATACATAATGAATTAACATAACTTCTTATTGTCTTATAAATAACAACTTTATTAACAATTATATGATCACTCAAATCAATTATATAGTTCATTTATCTCACCAATTTGATTATATCATATAATTAGTGATTTGATTTTGAAAAAAAGCGTAGTTTTTACTACGCTTCTGTTTTATTTTTCTTTTCTTTAAAGAAATCAATTATTGG
>LVBR01000095.1 GCA_001604495.1 Acholeplasmatales bacterium Tener_01
GAATTTGGTTAAAGAAATTAGTTTAATTTATTATAGAGGTGATTTTTATGGCTGATATGAATATGGATAAATTTGTTGGTTTTTTAAAGAATCAAGGATTTGTTTATCAAGGAAGTGAACTTTATGGTGGACTAGCTAACGCTTGGGATTATGGTCCATTAGGAGTTGAACTAAAGAACAATATTAAACAAGCTTGGTGGAGAAAGTTCGTTCAAAACTCTCCATACAATGTTGGACTAGACAGTGCAATTTTGATGAATTCTAAAGTATGGGTTGCAAGCGGTCACGTTGGTGGCTTTAGTGATCCACTAATCGATTGCAAGAAGTGTGGTGCAAGATTTAGAGCTGATAAATTAATTGAAGACTTTACTCATGGTGAAATCACAGCTGATGGTTGGAGTAACGACCAAATAATGGATTTCATCAAGAAGAATAATATAACTTGTCCTGAATGTGGTGGAAACAACTTCACTGACATTCGTAAATTCAATTTAATGTTTAAGACTAACCAAGGTGTTTTAGAAAGTGATAAGAATACAGTTTACTTAAGACCTGAAACTGCTCAAGGTATCTTTGTAAACTTTAAGAACGTTCAAAGAACAACAAGACGTAAAGTTCCTTTTGGAATTGGTCAAATTGGTAAGAGCTTTAGAAATGAAATTACACCTGGTAACTTCATTTTCCGTACTCGCGAATTTGAACAAATGGAACTTGAATTCTTCTGTAAACCTGATACTGACTTAGAATGGTTTGATTATTGGAAGAAGTATTGCCTAGACTTTTTAGACTATATAGGACTAAAAAAAGAATGGGTAAGATATCGTGACCATGAAAAAGAAGAATTATCATTCTACTCCAAAGCCACAACTGATATTGAATTCTTATTCTATTTCGGATGGGGTGAACTTTGGGGTATCGCTGATAGAACTAATTACGACTTAACTGCTCACCAAAATGCAAGTGGTGAGAGCCTAGAATATTTAGATCCTGAAACTAATCAAAAGTATTTACCATATGTTGTTGAACCAAGTGTTGGTGTTGAAAGATTACTTTTAGCAGTTTTAACTAGCGCTTATGAAGAAGAGACTTTGCCTGATGGCACAACTCGTGAAGTTCTACATCTTAAACCATTCTTAGCACCTAAGAAAGTTGCTATTCTACCACTTGTAAATAAACTTGGTGATAAAGCAATGGAAGTATTCAATAAACTTGTTGAGAAATTCCCTTGTGAATATGACACTAGCGGTCAAATTGGTAAGAGATACCGTCGACAAGATGCTAATGGTACTCCACTTTGTGTAACAATCGACTATGACACATTAGAAGATGATGCTGTTACTGTTCGTGACCGTGACACAATGGAACAAGAAAGAATCAAAATTAGCGATTTAGAGGAATATATTAGTAAAAAGATTAATGCTTAAGAAAGGATGATTTTATGTTAATCCCTGATGCAACAATTAAAGAAATTTTAGATAAGGCTGATATTGTTGCCATAATTGGGGAACATATTCACCTTGAGAAAAAAGGTAATGATTATAAAGGTATCTGTCCATTCCATGATGATAGTAATCCTTCACTATCTGTATCACCATCAAGAAAAATATATAAATGTTTTTCATGTGGTGCAAGTGGCAATGCCATAACATTTATTCAACATTTTAAACATGTAAGCTTTGTTGAAGCGGTTAAATATGTTGGAAGTAAATGTGGAGTTATTGTTAAAACTGGTGAAGTTAAAGAAAACAAGAACAAAAAGCTATATGATGCGATGGAAGAAGCTTGTAATTATTACGAATTCTATCTAAGAAATTCTATTGAAGGTCAAGATGCGTTAAAATACCTTTACAATAGAAAACTTGATGATGATGTAATTAAAAGATTTAGGATTGGTCTAGCAAGCAAAGAAAATGATTTGTTATTTAACACTTTGACTAAGAAAGAAGAAAACCCAATTCTACCAATCGATTTGATTAGATGTGGATTAATCCGTTCAATCGGAAATGATAAATACACTGATGTATTTAAAGAGAGAGTAATTTTCCCGATAACTAATTTAGATGGTGAAGTTGTTGGTTTTAGTGGAAGAATCTATAACAAACAAAAAGACGAAAACACTCCTAAATATATGAATACTAGTGAAAATGACATCTTTAAGAAAGGTCAAATTCTCTATAACTATTCATATGCCATGAATGATATTAAAGTAAAGAATCGTATTTACATCTTTGAAGGTTTCATGGATGTAATTGCGGCTTATCGCGCAAATGTTTTAAATACCGTTGCCACAATGGGAACAGCGCTAACACACGATCATATAAAGGCAATTAAAAAACTGACATCTAATATAGTTTTATGTTTTGATGGTGATAGTGCTGGAATCAACGCAACACGTCGTAGTATAAACATTTTTGTTAAAGAAGGAATGGATGTTAAAGTAATGCTTCTTCCTAAGGGAATGGATCCTGATGAATATTTGGATCAATATGGAAGCAAAGCTTTACATGACTTTTTAGAAAACAAACCAATCAGTAGTTTTGATTATTTGTATCAACTAGAAAGAAGAAATCTTAACTTAGATAGTATTGATAGTGTTAATAGTTTCAAAAACAATATTTTTGCATACATTAGGCTACTTAATAGTAGGGCCGTTAATGAAAAAGTATTTAATATCATGGCCAATGATTTGATGATTTCAGCTGAAAGTATTGCAAAAGACTTTGATAACTATGTTAAAACAACTAAAGAAACTGTTGAAGTTGGAGGAACAAATGTACATGATTTACCTGAGATTAAAAAGGTAAACAAGAAAGTTCCAATTAAGAAAGCTAAATATATCAATAGCGAACAATCTCTAATTTATTTTGCAATCAAGAAGAAGAGTTATTGCACAAAGGTTGCAAGTCTTTTGCCTTTCGATAAAAATCAATATGTTGATAGATTAAATAGAGATATATTCTGGGCAGTTCATGATTATTATCGTATTAATAATGAAATGGATTATGAAAAGTTCTATAATTCATTGATTTTAACTGATAAGATGCGCAGTCGCTTAGATGTTATTATGAGTTTTCCAACATTATGTGATGATACATTAGTCTTTGACTTATTAAAAGAATGTGCAATGAATGTAATCAAGTATAGTAATGAAAAAGAATTGAAGAGATTGAATGAAGTTGAAACCAAATCATTGCAAGAACTTGAAAGTCTAAAAGAACTAAAGCAAAGAACTACAAGGTTTGTAGGGAAGAACGAAGAATAAGGAGAAATAATCTATGTTAAATGAAAAACCTGAATTACTTGCCATTATCGAAGAAGGTAAACAAAAAGGGTATATTAAATCAAGCGATATTTTAAAACACATTGATGAAGACAGTGAAGAATACACTGAAGTTACTAAGATTTTAGAAGATGAAAATATCGATTTGATTCCTGATGGTCAAGATATTGATGACTACCAAGGTAGTGAAGATAGTCTTGACAGTATCGTTGATGATTTTGATGGCTTTATCGGTGATTTAGAGAATGATACTGAATTTAATGAATTCTCAAATGAGATTGAAAACGAACTAAAGACTAAAGATATCGATGACATCGTTTCAACATACTCAACACCATCAACTGCTGATGACCCAATTAAGATGTACCTTAAAGAAATGGGTCAAATACCTCTTTTAACAACTAACCGTGAAATTGAACTATCACGTACAGTTCAAGAAGGTTTAATGGCTGAAGAGATTTTAAAAGCTGTTAAAGATGGCAAGAAAGAAATGTCAGAAGAAGAAATTGAAAAGCTAAATGTATTAGTAGCTGAAGGAAAAGAAGCTCGTGATACTATTATTGAATCTAACCTTAGACTTGCCTTCTCTATTGCTAAGAAGTACACTGGACGTGGAATGCAATTCCAAGATCTAATTCAAGAAGGTAACATGGGTCTAATGAAGGCTGTTAACAAGTTTGACCCAACAATGGGTTACAAGTTTTCAACATATGCTACTTGGTGGATTCGTCAAGCAATCACTCGTGCTATTGCCGACCAAGCAAGAACAATCCGTATTCCAGTTCATATGGTAGAAACTATCAATAAACTTGTTCGTATTCAACGTAAACTTACTCAAGAATTACGTAGAGAACCAACTCCAGAAGAAATTGCAGCTGAAATGAAGATTTCTGTTGAAAAGGTTCAACAAATCCAAAAGATTGCTCAAGAACCAGTTTCTATGGAAAACCCTGTTGGTGAAGAAGAAGACACAACAATCGGAGATTTCATCAGTGATAAGGAAACTCCAAATCCACTTGATTATACAATCAATGAAAAATACAAAGAAGAAATTAACACAGTACTTAAGACTTTAACTCCAAGAGAAGAGAAAGTACTTCGTCTTCGTTTT
>LVBR01000096.1 GCA_001604495.1 Acholeplasmatales bacterium Tener_01
AATTAAATAAAGTTTTTTTGCACTCACTTCTTTTTTTTGGTATAATTATGGCGCTCGAGGTGTAGTATGAAAACACAAAAAGATTTAAAAAATATCGAATTATTCTTACTTGATATGGATGGAACTATCTATTTGGGTGAAGATGTTTTTGATGGGGCAATTGATTTTATTAAAACCATCATTAAGAAAAACAAAAAATACATTTTCCTGACAAACAATTCATCTAAAAACAAGTTCGACTATATCAATAAACTTCACAGATTAGGCTTTCCGGCAGACGAGGCTAACATTTTTACAAGTGGCATGGCTATGGGAATCTATCTTAATGAAAACTATAAAGGTAAAAAAGTACTTCTTTCAGGTACTAAAGCTTTAGAAGATGAGTTAAGAGATAACTATAATATCAACCTTGTTAATGAAGGTGGGGATGTAGCGGTAATGGGATTTGATACCGAACTTACTTATCCAAAGCTACGTGCAATTTGTGATGCCCTTGATAGTGGTGTTCCCTTCCTAGCCACAAACCCTGACCTTGTTTGTCCAATTGAAAACAAACGTTATATTCCTGACTGTGGCAGTATGTGTATCATGCTAGAAAACGCAACCGGCAGAAAACCAACCTACATTGGTAAACCATCGCCTTATATGATTGATATCTTGTCAAAGGAACTTGGAATTAGTAAAGAAAAAATCGCCGTAATTGGCGATAGAGTATATACTGATATTGCAAGTGGATATAATGCAGGTGCATTAACTATTTGTGTATTAAGTGGTGAAGCAACCCTTAAAACAATCGAAGAGTCTAAAATAAAACCAGATTTCATCTTTGACTCTGTAAAAGATTTAATTGATTTGATATAAAAAAAACGCGTTCAACTTGAACGCGTATTTTTAATTATTGAAGTTTGCTTTTAGCAGTTTCGCAGATTTGTGCGAAGCCTTCAGGATCACTAATAGCGATTTCTGATAACATCTTACGATTGATTTCGATGTTAGCTAATTTTAAACCATGCATTAATGTATTGTAAGAAAGACCATTAAGTCTTGCAGCTGCATTGATACGAGCGATCCATAATTTTCTGAAATTACGTTTCTTAGTTCTTCTATCTCTGTATGCATAAGTTAATGACTTCATTACTTGTTGATTAGCAACTTTGTATAATGTATGTTTTGAACCAAAATATCCTTTGGCTAATTTTAAAATTCTATTACGTCTTCTTCTAGTAACGTATCCGCCTTTAGTACGTGGCATAATTGTTTCCTCCTATTTCTTAATTTTTTGTTTTGATTATTTAATGTAATCTAATTGTTTCTTAATACGACCTAAATCACTCTTTGCAGTTGATTTTTCCTTACGTAAGTGACGAATTCTCTTTTGAGTCTTACCAGGTGCTAAGTGACTTGAGCCAGGACGGCTTTGAACAACTTTACCAGTACCAGTAAATCTAAAACGTTTCTTAATACCTTTATGGGATTTCATTTTTGGCATAATTAATTCACTCCTTCTATTACCTTAAATTATTTTTTCTTGGGAACTAGTGTAATTGCAGTAGTTCTACCATCATTTGTGATCTTTGACTCTACAGTGGCACAATCGCTAACAGCTTCAATGTACTTATCTAAAATTTGAGAAGATGTTTCAAATTGAATCAATCTCTTCTTTCCTTTTGGATAGAACAAAGTAACTTTAAGCTTGTTTCCATCAGCTAGAAATTCACGACCAGTTTTTACCTTTGTTTCAAAATCTTTTGTTCCAATTAAAGGAGAAACTCTAACTTCCTTAATTGTAACGACTTTTTGATTTTTCTTTGCTTCTCGTTTCTTTCTTTGCATATCATAACGATATTTGCTGTAATCAATGAAACGACAAACAGGAACTTTAGCATTAGGTGCTACGCACACTAAATCAAGTTCTTCTTCACGAGCAAGTCTAATAGCTTCCTCAACATCCATCTCGCCAAGAGGTTTACCCTCAGCATCGATAACTAGTACTCTTGATGCAGTGATGTTTTCATTAACTAGTGCATCAGCTTTGCGATCTAAATTCTTACTAATAATTAGCACCTCCGTTGTAAGTATTTAATCATAGTAAAAATAAAAAAGTAGGCGCACAAAGCACCCACTAATATAAATCACAAATTGTTTCTAAAGTGACTATTTACCTACCAACATAATCAGTCAGGTGAGAAGTGGGTACCTCTTCTTTCCACTATGATAATTTTTACCTCTATTATAATACTATATTTCTAACTAAAAGTCAAGTTATTTTTGACTTTATTTTATAACTAATCTAACAAAACACTTGAAATGCCACTAGCTTTAATTTCGCCTGCTAAAAACTTACTAATAGCAACACAACTTGGATTTTGATAACAATAAACATTTACATAGTTTTTAACACTATTACCATATGACAAGATATCATAAGGAGATGCTAAGCCTATAACTACAACTTCTTTATCAAGCCTACATACATCTTGAACGAACTTGATAGTATTTGTGTAATTATTACTTCTAATATTACTAAATGCTAAAACAATTGTATCAAAGTTGTCTATTAAGTTTAAAGCAGTTGTTCTTTGGCTAGATGTAATGTTATTACTTACATCAAACGCTTCAACATCGTAACCTAGGTCAGTTAGGTATTTTGTGGCAAAAGAGCCTAAAGAATTGCTGTTTAAATCACCTTTTAAAGTATTAGAACTTGTTGGAGAAATGATTAATGTGCGTTTATTAATATCTAAGCCACTAAAATCTCCACGAACAAGTGTCAATGCTTTAGATGCAAATTCGTTGTTCAATTCTTCATGTTCTACAAGTTTCTCAGTTAAATCAGCGTTTGGAGCATATGGATCATCAATGATTCCATATTTAATCTTCTTAAGTAAGATTCTAATAACTGACTCATTGATTCGCTCTTCAGTTAGTTCTCCACTCTTTAAAGCGCTCATTATACCATTATATGCTTTAATTGGATTAGATGTTGTTGTGTAAGTTAGAATATCAGCACCGGCTTTAATTGCCATAACTCCAGTCTTATCATAACCACCAAAGTTATTAGTAACTGCTGCCATTTCCATTCCATCAGTGATGATAAGGCCATCAAATCCTAGTTCTTCTCTTAAAAGATTTGTTAAAACCTTGTAAGACAAAGTTGCAGGATACTCAGTATCAATAGCAGTGAAGATAATATGAGTTGTCATAATAGCATCAATACCATTAGTGATACTTGCAATATATGGTGCAAGCTCTGTTTGATAAAGCTCATTCATCGCTGTTGTAATTGTTGGTAAGCCGTAGTGTGAATCGGTAGATGTATTACCATGTCCTGGGAAGTGTTTACAAGTTCCCATAACATTAGATTCTGCTAAACCTAAGAACATATTCTTACCATATAATGATACTTTCAAAGGATTATCAGAATAACTTCTAATTCCAATTACAGGATTATCTGGGTTATTATTAACATCTAATACTGGAGCAAAGTCAACATTAATACCATAATTACGAAGTTCTAAGCCACAAGCTACTCCTTCAAGGTATGTATTATTATAATCACCTGTTGCTCCCATTGCCATATTAGAGATAAAGTGTGTTCCACCTACTTTAATTCTAGCAACAGTTCCACCTTCTTGGTCAGTAGAAATAAATGCTCCAACACCATTTTCACTAATCATCTTAGTTTGAATGTCATTACTCATCTTAGCTAATGTAGTGTAATCAGTACAGTTAGCTCCCATATAAATGACATTACCAAAGTGATATTGAGTAATTGCTTTAATTAAATCGCTACTAATTGATGTGCCATTAAATCCCACAACAAACATTTGACCAACCTTTTGTTCAATTGTCATTTTACTTAGTAGGTCTTGGGCACGTTCTAGATCAATTTCATCAACACTTGGAGCTACATATTGACTAATATTAATAATTATTTCACTATAAATATCTTTATCTATAACTGATGTTGCTTTAATAGAAACTGTTCCTTTATTAACAGCAAGTACTATTCCATCATAAACAATCGCTAATTTATTATCGCTACTACTCCATTCAACTTCTTGATTAACACCATCACCACCAAATGAAAGAGTTAAATAATTGTGTCCACCTTGCATCATAGTAGTATCACCACTAATAGTGATGCTAGTTGGTGCTGGTTTAGTAACTTTTATTGTAATTGTTTTATAAATTGCATTATCTTCGAATGAATAAACAGTAACAATGGCTTCGCCTTCACAAAGTCCATGCATTACACCTTTACTATCAACTGTTAAAACGATTGGGTTACTTGATTCATAGACAAATCTCTTACTTGCAGTTGATGGGAATGTTGAAATGTCAAGGGCAACATCTTGGTTTAATCCCACATAGTTTTTATTATTGATGATAATTGATCTTGGAGTCTTTCCAATAATCTCAAGTTCAAATGTAGCTACGTTTTTACTATTTTCTTTATCAACTGCTGTGATAATACATTTACCAATACCAATTGGACATACTTCACCAGTCTCTAAAATTAGTGCTACATCATCATTTGAACTACTCCAGTTGCAATCATAATTACAAGTTAAATAAATTGTTTGATCAATTCTACAAACATTTTCGCCACTAATTCTAATAGCATTAGGGTCTTCAATAACATCAATTGTGATAGAAGATTCTTTTCCATATAGTGAGATTGTTAAGGAAACTTTTCCGGTCTTTAATGCTTTAATAGTCTTACCATTCACTTCTAAAATACTAGAATCGCTTGATGTAAGAATGGCTTCACTTGCTAGATCTGTTAAATCAGTTTCAAAACTAACTTCTTTTTCTTCCCCAACAATCATTAGTCCAACTTCATTTAGTTTCAAACTAAAATCACTTGGATATACTTTAACTAAGATTCTTTCTTCTTGCGAACCGATTGTAGCTACAATGTAAGCCTCACCTGTAGCTAAAGCCAACGCCACGCCTTCTTCATTAACTTTAATTACACTATCATCACTACTACTCCAAGCTACATCTAAATTTGCATTAAACGTAACTTTAGAATTAGTAAACATAATATTAGTACCACTTATTTCAAGTTTAGTACTACTTTCAATAACATTAATTTTAATAGTTGCTTTATTATCAAGTACTTCTACAGTGATTTCAGCTGTTCCCACTTTAAGGCCCTTAATGATTGCACTACTACCATTTGTAGACAAAATTAAAGCAGTAGCTTCATCACTACTGCCCCATTTGATATCACTACTATCATGATAGTTGCATTCCAAAACTATTTCTGAACCTAGTGTAACTTCAGTTGGACCAGTAATTGATAAATCAATTTTCTTTTTACAGCCGATAAAAGTCAAACTAAATAATAAAAGTAATAATGGAATAAGTATTTTTTTCATAATTATTTATTTCCTGTTGATTGAACTACCTTAATTTTGATTGTGGCAAAGACATTAGCATCAAATACTGAAATGGCTTTTACTGTGATTTCACCATACTTATTTGGGATAACTAATCCGTTATCGCTTATAGCCGCAATAGATTCATCATCTACTTGCCAAATAACTGTTACG
>LVBR01000097.1 GCA_001604495.1 Acholeplasmatales bacterium Tener_01
CCTTTTTACCAACTGCTAAAGCATTTAAAACTTCAGTATTCTTTGTATCAATTGCAAATTGACCATTCTTTAGTGTGAATGCATTATTTTGTGTTGATAATGTACCTTTACAGAATAGTGAATCGACACTGTCGCCGTTTTTCTTCCAGTATTCATAAGTCTTGCTATTGTTCATATATGCAAGATCACTATTTTCACATATAAACATATTAGATCCAGTAATATCCATATCTAATACTCTTAGATCTCCACCAGATGATTGGTCTTCTTGAGTATAACAACAGTAAACTGTAGTTTCTCCCTCTCCTGGCTTTTCGTTTATCTTTTCAATCTTAAAGTTATTTACTACTTCACCATTTTCATCTAAAACAGCTAAGAATAAACCTTTAATCTTGATATTTCCACTCTTTAAATTCATTGAACCATTGACGATACAGTCAGTGCTTCCATCTTGTAAGAATGCGGCAGCATTTCCTCCACCACTGCTTGGCCAACATGGAACACTAAACCAACTTTCACCATCAGCAATCATTGGATAGTATGGTTGTGGTGCTAAAAAGTCAGTTCCATTTGATACACCACCAGTACCTTGGCTCATAATGTATTGGTCAGCATTAATTCCACCCACAACAAACCAGTCTGGATGATTCTTTTCATAATCTTCAGCTATTTGTGGAATAGTTTTAAAACTGAAACCTGTTCCTTTATTAACTGCCCAAGTAACAACTTTACTATTTTCTGTTTGTTTTTGAGTAAATACACAAACAGTTTGTTTTGAAGCAGTTGAGTTGATTGTTGTTAAGGCATCTTCTACTTTATAGTTTGTATAAGTGTACCTTACAGTCTTCTTCGTTTCAACAACCATGTAGCTAGCTTTCATATTGTCACTTTCAGTGGCTTTAATATTATTACCACCTACTAAGAAAAATGAAAGTAATAGTGCAAAAATAGATACAATTAATATTTTTCTAAATACTTTTTTATTCATAAATATAACCTCTATCCTTTTTTATTATATCTTTTTTTAACTCTTTTTTCAATATATTATGAAGCAATAACTATTTTTATTTAAAACAATTTAAAATTGTGTTAAAATAGGTCATGGTGATTTTATGAAAGTTATAGTTAAATATTGTGAAGAATACAATTTAGAGCAAGTTAAATCAAAAATTAAGGAGTCATTAGACTCTCTTGGTGGCGTATCTAATTTAATAAAACCTAACAGTAAAGTTTTTATTAAATGTAATTGTGTTGGCCCATTTAGTGCATCCTATGGTATAACTACCCACCCAATTTTTGTTAAAGCGGTCATTCAAATCGTTAAAGAGGTTACAAACGATATCACAGTAGGTGATAACCCTGCTGTTAAAGACCTTGTTTTAACCCTAAAAAAGAATGGAATATATGATGTAATTGTGGAAGAAGGAGTAAACATCCTAGATAATAAAGACCAAATGAAGATCTATAACCCATCATATAAAGTATATAATGTGTTTGACGTATCACGTGGCATGATTGAAAATGATGTTTTAATCAACCTTCCAAAGCTTAAAACCCATTCGCTTGCATATATTACATGTGCCGAAAAGAATCTATTTGGCTTTATCTATGGCCTAAATAAATCTGCTTGGCACGTTAAAGCAAGTAATCAATTAGAATTTGGTGAAGCAATCAACGACCTTTACGGAGCTATTTTAGATAGTTACAAAGATAAAACTATTATAAATATTTGTGATGGAATCATTGGCCTTGAGGGTGAGGGTCCATCAACTGGCGGAAAAGCAAAACAAGCAAATACTATTTTAACTTCACTTGATGCGGTTAGTTTAGATAGAGTTGCAGTTGAAATAATGGGTTTAAATTATAAGAAATCATTTATCACAAATATCGCAAGTAGCCGTGGATATGGTGAAGGTGATATTAGTAAAATCGAAGTATTGGGCGATGAAATTGTAAATTACCACTTCTTAGAACCAAAAGATTCATTGTCAAATGTGGGTTTACGCTTAACAAGAGTAAAACTACTTAAACCGATGTTACTAGAACATCCAGTAATTGATCATGATAAATGTATTAAATGTGGCGAATGTACAAGAATTTGTCCACCAAAAACAATGGTTATTGAAAAGGGTAAGTACCCACATTTAAATACAAAGAAATGCATTCGTTGTTGGTGCTGTAGCGAGGTTTGTCCTCAAAACGCAATATCTAAATCAAAACGACCAATCATTGGTAGAATAGTACTAAAATAAAAGAGGCTAATGCCTCTTTTTTTATATAAAAAATAAGGGGATATCCCCCTTATTCATAAATACCTAATACCATCTTTAATTGATAATCAGCTTCTTCATTACCAAATATTTTTCTTAAAGTGTTAAATAGGTAACCATTATTCTTTATTTTTGCATCACAGAATTCTTTAACAATCTTATTTTTAGCTTTCTTATCGCACTTTTCACAAGAACGAAGTAATTCGATATATGCAGCTAAATAGATTCTAGAAATCTTAATTAACTCAATAGCGTCTTTTTTATATGCTTTCTTTCCAATTGACCAATCAAATAACCATTCATCATTATTTAATTTTTGATCACTAAGTTTGATATATCTTCTTTTAGTAATTGCGGCTTTATTGCGAATATTCTTGCAATCAACATTTTTATTTATAAATGTATTGAATATTCTTATTTGCGCATTATGGAAATTACCTCTTTTGTTATATTCATATATCAATGTAGGTCCATCAACAAACAAAGGTGTAATAACAAATGAATATGTTCTTACTTGTTTTAGTAGAGCTGTTGTTTTAATCATCCCTAGTGTTCCAATTTTTTCATCATAGAAATGCTTAATATATCCTTTTGTGGCATAAGCTTTGAATGATTTGAAATCTTTCTCCTCTTCAAGCTTAAAATCAAATACATTATTAAGTATTTCTAAAACATTATCGAAATAAACATCAGTTATTTTCAACGATCTCACCTCTTAAATGCCAAGAATATGCTTTCTTGATTTTAACATTTACAAACTTTCCAATTAAATCCTTACTTCCTGGGAAGTTAACTACTTTTTCGTGTGGAGTATAACCTGTAAGCATATTTGGATCTTTATCACTTGTTCCATCAACCAACACATTAACTACTTCTCCCTCAAAACGCTTATTTCCTTCATAGAAACCTTCATTAATTAGATCATTAAGTTTCAATAAACGTGCTTTTTTCTCATCTGGAGTCAAAGTGTTTTCGTAAGTTGCGGCTGGTGTACCTTCTCTTGGCGAATAAATGAATGTGTATGCACCTTCAAATCGTGCTTTTCTTACTAGATCTAGTGTTGCTTCAAAATCTTCTTCAGTTTCCCCTGGGAATGCCACAATTATATCAGTTGTAAGTGATATTCCGGGAACACTTTGTCTTAGTTTTTCTACTTTTTCTAAGTATTCTTCTTTTGTATACTTACGATTCATCTTCTTAAGAATCTTATTGCTACCTGATTGAACAGGTAAATGTAAGTGTGGCATGATGTTAGGGTATTTTCCCATAACAGCGATTGTTTCATCATCTAAATCTCTAGGATGCGATGTTGTGAAACGAATACGTTTAATACCAGTTAGAGCTAAATCCTCAAGCAAATTACTGAATGTATATCCTTTTTCAAGGAAATCTTTTCCGTAAGCATTAACGTTTTGACCAAGTAGAGTAACCTCAACATATCCTTTATCAATCAAATCTTTGACTTCATCGATTATATCTTTTGGTAATCTACTTCTTTCTTTTCCTCTAGTATATGGAACTATACAATATGTACAGAATTCATCACATCCATACATAATATTAACCCATGCTTTCTTTGGATGATCATGAATTTGTGGAACATTTTCGATAATATCGCCTTCAAAACTATAAACATCTATTATTCTACTAGGACGCTTGTAGATTGATGCGATATAACTTGGAAGCATATGAATGTTATGAGTTCCAAATACGATATCAACTTGATGATATTTCTTTTTTATCTCTTCAACAATTCCTTCTTCTTGGGCCATGCACCCACAAAGAGCCATAATCATTCCTGGACGGGCCTTCTTTAGACTCTTAATTCTACCAAGTTCACCAAATACTCTGTTTTCAGCATTTTCTCTAATAGCACAAGTGTTGAATATGATAACATCACTTTCGCTATCATCTGTTGCCTTAGTGTAGCCCATAGCTTCAAGTAATCCACTTATCTTTTCACTATCTGCAAGGTTTCCTTGACAGCCATAAGTCTTAAGTAGATATGTCTTACCATTTCCTAGGCCAATATATTCTTTATCTAATTCGTAATAGATATGCTTTGTATCTTTATTTATTCTTTTTCTAGCTTCTTTTAATGAAGGAGCTTGATATTTTGATAATTTACCCATAAAAATCTCCATATCAGTTATTATACCACAAACACCACTTCTATTCAAATGAAAAAAGGTGATACACCAAGATGTATCACCTATATTTTTATAATTAACGAGCAGCTTGAACTAATGAAGTAAGTGTAATACTCTTAGTTTCTCCACCCTTAGTTACTGTAATAGTGTAAGTAACAGTTGTAGCTGTGCTAGGTCCCTTACCAACAACTCTACCTGTGCTATCAATGATATCAGGATTGTTAGAAGTGAATGTAATAGTGTATCCACTATAGTACTTAGCTACCATATATTCTGTATATACCATATCTAAGAACATATCAACTCTACCTGCATTAATCATTGTGTTAGGACAAGTCTTGTTAGAGAAGTTGTTATGGAACATAACTCTATCAGGAGTTAAATTATGTTTAACAAGAAGTGAAGCAACTAATTTTGCAAGACGTTGCCATGTTAGATATACATCGCTTCCTGTGTTAACAGCAGATTCAATACCGATACCGTTTAAGTTACCACCACGGATACAAACTTTCTTACCATATCCACTACCTACATGAGTAGTTGGTAAATAGTAATATCCATCTTTAACGATTGCACTAATACCAAGATCGTTAGTTCCTGTTGCGCTTGTAGCACCACTTGGAAGTTTGATATTAGTCTTTTGGCCATCAACGTAGAAGTAACCATCGCTACCTAATGTAACTTGTGCACGATAACGTAGGTCATCACTTGCCTTAATTCCTGTGTTTGTTAGAGTTGTAGTAGTTCCCCAACTTGTTCCATCACCTGCATGCCATGCAACTACATTGTCAGCAAGTTGTTGGTAAATACCATCATTACCAACAGTGTAATGCCAACTTGATTGATCGTTACTAGCACTTACGCACCAGTTAGAGTTAGCTTTTGCAGTAGATGAAGGAGATGCAGCACCAGTATCATGAACAACAACGAATTCAATTGATTGCATTGTTCCACTAGTATTGCCATTGTTACATGGATTTTGTTGAATAGCAGGTAAATCAGCTGCATAATATGCATTTACTGATTGGTAAACATCGTGATGAACACTAGTATAACCTGCTTCATATCCAATGTAGTTAATATTCATGTTTTCAACAACAGCTCTGTGTCCTTGTACAAGTAAATCTAATAATTTGTCGATTTCACTATCGCCACTCTTTTCTTTAACTTGTAATTCAACACTTTGTTTGATGTTAGTTCCTTTAATTTGAGCAGTAATTGTTACTTTACCAACAGCTAAAGCTTTAACTTTACCACCAGAAACTGTTGCAATATTTGAATTGCTTGTTAACCATTCGATTTCACCAGTTGTAATGCTACCAGCGATCTTAGCAGTCATTGTTAATTGATCATCAACACTTAAGATTCCGCTTCCGCTGAATGTTAAAACAACTTCTTGGTAATCAACAAATTCGAATTCAACGCTTGCTTTTACAGTTGGATTGTGGATATATGTTGCAGTAACTGTAACTTTACCACTCTTTAAACCAGTGATTACACCATCAGCTGAGATCTTAGCGATTGTTGTATCACTAACGCTCCATGTTACACCAACGTTTGCAGTATTCTTTGGAGTATATTCAACTTCTAATTGCTTTGATTGACCAACTTTAAGTGTATCTTTTTCGAAACTTAATCCAGTTGCCTTAGCATTTGGATCTGGAATATCATCGATACTTTGAACAGTAGTTGTATAAGTTACATCGCCACCAAACTTATAGTTTTCGGCTTTATTTAATTTACCACTCTTTAGATATAGACATTCTGTTGCATCAAGTGATACACCACCGCTTGTTGATGTGTCAGCAGATTTGTTATAGAAGTAGTAAACACACTTGTTATCATTGAAGATATTATATTTACAG
>LVBR01000098.1 GCA_001604495.1 Acholeplasmatales bacterium Tener_01
CTTATCAACAGTTATGAATGCTTGAGTATAATCATTATCATTAGCCTCAATCTTTAGTTTAGTCATGAATTCATCTTTATCTAAAGAACTGTCAGCATAATTATTAGTTCTCTTTTGGTTTATAACGAATTGACCATTGTAATTTCTATTAGATGAATATAGTTTAACAACAATTGAAGTATCAGTGATATTAAGTAGCGCACTTACAGGATTTGTGTCTATAGTATATGTGTCAGCAACTTCTAAATAATAAGTTCCACGACCATCTACTGTCGACTTTTTACCATTGTAATAGTTTTCTGTTAGTTTATAACTGTGGTCATGACCAGATAAACACAAATCAATGCCTAAATCTTCCATTAGTGGACGCATATAACTTGTCATAAGATTTGAGTCACTACTTCCACCATATACTGGGAAGTGGAACATCGCAATAACGAATTGATAAGTATTATGTTCTAATACATCTTTCATCCATAAATAGTGCTTATAATAATTAGATTCACTCTTTGGAATATTATCCCAAACAAAAATAATCACATTATTCCATTTGAACCAATATGAAATGTTTTCTTTTCCATCTGGACCATTTTTAGGATTGTTATACATTGCACTATAGAATCTTGCATCACCTGGTAAGTTACCATTATTACCATCTAGGTATTCATGGTTACCAGTTGAACAAGCAACAGGAACATCGTAGAAATATTTATTATCAAATAAATATTGCCAAGTATAGAAATTACCACCAGTGTTTGTCATATCACCGCCACCTAATAGTAACTCTGGCAATTTGCCATATTCACTTTGAGCATAGTAATATAAATCATCTAAGTGGTTTTCCCAAATAGTTTTAGGACTTCCTGATGAATATTGTTGTGGGTCAGCAACAAACGCTAAAAGCGCACTACTTCCACCACTTGTTTTAAAACTTCTTGTTTCAGTATAAGTACCATTACCAATACGATATAGATATTTAGTATCAGGCTCTAAATCATCCATCTGTGCTTGACAGCGATATTTTCCATCATAACCTACTGGTGTCCAGTCAGTACTAGGTTCACCAAAATAAGCTGCAGCGCACTCACCAACCTCTTTAGCATTAGCGAATGTTGTGTCGCTACTATCAGTATAATACAATTTTACATTAGAATAGTCTGAATACCAATTTGCTCTAAATTCCTTTTCAGGATTTTCTCCAGGGACAACTGTTATAACGCTAGCAATGATGCCATCTGCTTTAAATATCGCTTTTGATAGAATCACACTAGCAGTAATACTAAACATTAAAACTAGTAATAAAATAAGCTTTCTTAATAATTTCATTTGGCCCTCCTGTATATTTATATTATAACATGCTTTTAACTTTAAAAAAACACTTTCAAGTGATATAATATTTTCGAGGTGATTAGAATGCTTGAATATTTATCAATAAGTAATGAAGTTAAAGAGGCGCTTAAAAAGAAAATGCCAATTGTGGCACTAGAATCAACAATCATTAGCCACGGAATGCCTTACCCTGACAATGTTAAAACTGCCCTAGAATGTCAAAAGATCATTAGAGATAATGGTTGCATCCCTGCAACAATCGCAATCATCAAAGGAAAACTAAAGATTGGTTTAACTGATGATGAAATCGATTATTTAGGACGTAGTGGTACTAATGTCAACAAAACTTCAACAAGAGATATCCCATACATTGTAAGTAAAAAACTAGATGGAGCTACAACAGTTTCTGCTACTTCTTATATCGCATCCTTAGCAAACATTAAAATCTTTGCAACAGGTGGAATAGGTGGTGTTCATCGTGGGGCCCAAGAAACATTTGATATCTCAAGCGACTTAGATGAATTAAGCAAAACTAAGATGGCTGTTGTTTGTGCCGGTGCTAAATCAATCTTAGATTTAGGTTTGACACTAGAATACTTAGAAACTAAAGCTGTTGATGTAATTGGCTATAAGACTGATGTTTTACCTGCCTTTTACACTTCAAAAAGCGACTTTAAAGTTAACCATCGCCTAGATTCACCAACAGAAATTGCTAACTTAATCAAAGCAAAATGGGAAATTGGTATGCCTGGTGGTGTATTAATCACTAACCCAATTCCTACTGAATATGAAATGGATAAAGAAGTTATCGATAAGGCAATAAGTGATGCCATAATTGAGATGGATAAACTTCACATAACAGGCAATAAGACAACTCCTTATCTACTTAGCAAGATAAAAGATATCACCGGTGGCGATAGTCTAAAATCAAATATTAAGCTAGTTTATAACAATTGCTTGCTTGCAAGTTTAATTGCTAAAGAGCTTTATTAAAAATCTCCAATTTAAATTGGAGTTTTTTTGTGATATAATATCAAAGGTATTGAGGTGGAATATGAAAGTATTAGGATTAGTGATGGAAGCAAATCCCCTTCACTATGGACACACATATTTTATAAATGAAGCCAAAAGATTAGTTGAACCCGACTACACAGTTGCCATCGTTTCAACAAACTTTTCAATGCGTGGAGATATTAGTGTTATCGATAAATTCACTAAAACCAAAGCCTTGCTAGATTGTGGCATTGATCTAGTCTTAGAACTTCCTTTTTTAGCAAGTGTTTGTAGCAGTGACTATTTCAGTTATAACGCTATTAAAACTCTTTGTGATTTTAAAATCA
>LVBR01000099.1 GCA_001604495.1 Acholeplasmatales bacterium Tener_01
AGAAGAAAAGTCCTAATCCGCCAATCGCAAACGATATGATTGTTACATACGAGGTGTTCGCGAGTTGGAATATAGATAAAAATAAATTATTAATCACGTTTATACTCCATTTTCGGCTTTAAGCCATATTAACTAATTTTATTATACTCATAAAGAAATAAAAAGACAAATGAAAAAAAAGATAATCCTTGTGAAAATGTTTTAGGATTGACTAGAGTATGTATTTATGATAGAATAATGAAAAAGCAGTGATAAGGAAGAGTAGAGTAAATTGTCTTTTTAGAGACTAGTTGGTTGGTGAAAAACTAGATGGTGATTACTTGAAGGTAGCCTTGGAGCTTTCCATGGGAACAAAGTACTTTGGAACGTTGAAACGCGTTAAGTTTAATTGAGTGCAAAATGAACAGTTTTGTTTGTTTTGAATTAAGGTGGTACCACGGAATTATTCGTCCTTAAGAGTTATAAACTCTTAGGGACTTTTTTAAGGAGAAAAACATGAACAAACTAAAAGATTTAAGTACAAAGTATGATTTTAAGAGTGTAGAAGAAGGAAAGTATGATAAGTGGGTCGAAAGTGGCTACTTTAAAGCTGGCGATATCAGTAAAACTCCATACTGTATCGTAATACCGCCACCAAACATTACTGGTAAACTTCACATTGGACATGTCTTAGATACTACTTTGCAAGATATAATTATTAGACGTAAGAGAATGCAAGGATATGATGCCTTATATCTTCCTGGTATGGACCATGCATCTATTGCCACTCAAGCTAAGGTTGAGGCGGAACTTCGTAAAAGTGGAATTAGTCGCTACGACCTAGGACGTGAAAAGTTCTTAGAAGCTTGTTGGGACTGGAAGAATAAATACGGTGGAATAATTCACGACCAATGGAAGAAAGTTGGTATTTCAGTTGACTATTCTCGTGAAAGATTTACCCTTGATGAAGGCTTAAATAGAGCTGTTAATACAATATTTGTTAAGATGTATAACGAAGGCTTAATTTACCGTGGTGAAAAGATTATTAACTGGGACCCACAAGCTCTAACAGCACTATCTAATATTGAAGTTGAATATAAAGATGTTGAAGCATCATTCTATTATATTAAATATCCATTTGTTGAAGGAGATGGCGCGCTTTTAATTGCCACAACTCGTCCTGAAACAATGTTTGCTGACCAAGCATTGATGGTTAACCCTAAAGATAAACGTTTCAAGAATGTAATTGGTCGTAACGTTATAATTCCGGGAACTGATACTATAATTCCTGTTATTAGCGACGAATATGTAGACATCGAATTTGGTACTGGTGTTGTTAAAGTTACTCCAGCTCATGACCCTAACGACTTTGAAGTTGGAATTCGTCATAACTTAGCTCATCCATCTTGTATTGAAGCTAATGGTACAATGAACGAAATGGCACTTAAGTATAAAGGAATGGACCGCTTTGAATGCCGTGAAAAAGTTGTTAAAGATTTAGAAGAATTAGGATTCTTAGATCATATTGAAAAGATGATTCACTCAGTTGGCCATAGTGAAAGAACTGGTGTAATTGTTGAACCAAGACTATCTAAGCAATGGTTTGTTAAGATGAAACCATTAGCTGATATGCTAATTAAGTTCCAAGAATCTGATAATAAAGTTAATTTCTTCCCTCAAAGATTTGAAAATACATTGCTTCAATGGATGTATAACATTCAAGATTGGTGTATTAGCCGTCAACTTTGGTGGGGTCATCAAATCCCTGCTTGGTATAAGACTAATGAAAATGGAGAAGAAGAAACTTATGTTGGATTAACTGCACCTAAAGGTGATGGTTGGGTTAGAGATGAAGATGCCCTTGACACTTGGTTCTCAAGTGGACTTTGGCCATTTTCAACACTTGGCTGGCCAGATGAAACAAGTGATTTAGCTAGATACTATCCTAATGATACATTAGTTACAGGATATGATATTATCCCATTCTGGGTTGCTAGAATGATTTTCACATCTGAATATACTAATGGTAAGATTCCTTTCAAAAACTGTCTAATTCACGGTTTGATTCGTGATGAACTTGGAAGAAAGGTTTCTAAATCACTTGGTAATGGTATTGATATTTATGATGCCTTTGAAAAATATGGCGTTGATACCATTCGTTACTTCTTGACTACATCAGGTTCTGCAGGACAAGATTTACGTTTCTCAATTGAGAAGATTGAGGCTGCATGGAACTATGTAAATAAAATTTGGAATATTTCACGTTTCATTGGCATTAACTTTGATAGTTTCAATTATCAAGATCAAGAAATCAATGATGATTTGCTTAATAGTAGTGATAAATGGATTTTATCTAGACTTAATGAAACAATTAGAATTGCTGATTATAACTTCGAAAAATTTGAGTTTGGCGAGGCAAGTAAAGCAATTTATAAATTTACTTGGACCGATTTTGCAAGTTGGTACTTAGAAATGACAAAAGTCACTTACAGTGGAACAGATGATGCAAAGAAAATCAACACATGCAGTGTATTAAAATACTGCTTGACTGCGATTTTAAAGATGCTTCATCCATTTATGCCATTCTTTACTGAAGAGATTTATCAAATGTATAATGAAGGCAGTATCGTTGTGGCAAGTTGGCCTAAAGCACTTGAAAAATACGATTTTGTTAATGCGAAACGTGAAGAGATTTTGTTTGATGTCATAACTGCTGTTCGTAACATTCGTCACAATAAGAATGTTCCAACATCTAAGAAAATCAATATCACTTTACAAACTCAAAGTGAAGAAATTAAAGATTTCTTACTTGAAGGAAAAGATTATCTACAAAAGTTTGCTAACTACGAAGAACTTCTAGTCACTACAAGCGAAGTAGATAAGAAAAAGAAGGTTGTTGAAGTATTTAGTGATGTTACTGTAATCATTCCACTTGATGAATTAGTTGATGTGGAACAAGAACTTGGAAAATTGAATGATTTGAAGAAGAAGACTTTAGCAGAAATTGCTCGTTGTAACGGCATGCTAAGTAATCCTAACTTTGTTAGTAAAGCTCCTGAGGAAAAGATTAATCAAGAGAAGGAAAAGAAAGCAAATTACGAAAAGCAACTTCTTGAAATCGAAAAGTCTATCAATGAATTGAACTAAAAGAAGATGATAAAATGATTACTGACATTAAAGAAATGATCGCTTTTATTCAAAGCCAAAAGCGTTCATCAAAGAAAGTATCCTTAGATCGTTTTAAAACTATCTGTAAGATTTATGGATCACCAGAAATGGGTCAAAAATATATACATGTTGGAGGAACAAACGGCAAAGGTTCAGTAGTTTCCTACTTAAAAAACATTTTGCGTGAGGCGGGCTTTACAGTTGGCTCTTATGTTTCTCCATACGTTATATGTTTTAATGAAAGAATCCAATATAATGGTGAATACATCAGTGATAGTGATGTTTTAGAGATAGGTAATTTTATTATCTCTAAATATGATGAGCTAGACAAACTAGAGATCGCTCATCCAACATTCTTTGAGTTTGTCACATTGATGGCTTTCTTATATTTCCAAAAAGTTAAACCTGATTATTGCATAATTGAGGTTGGTATTGGGGGACTACTAGATTGTACCAATATCATTACACCAATTCTTTCAGTTATTTCTAATGTGGCATATGACCATATGAATATCTTAGGCGATACTTTAGAAGAAATTGCTCTAAATAAACTAGGCATTGTTAAAGAAGGAAAAGCCTTAGTCACTTTAGAAAATAGTGAGCTAAACAGTTTATTTGAAAGTTACACTAAAGAAAAGAACGCAAAACTTATATTAGTTAAAAAAGATAATATTAAAGACATTAGTATTATGTTTAACCGTTTGTATTTTACGTATCACGACTTTGATATTGAATCTAATATGGTTGGCGTTTACCAAGCTGAAAATATCAGTGTAGCAATTAGTGCAATTTTAGAGTTTAAGGAAAGAGAAAAAGTAAACATTACTAAA
>LVBR01000100.1 GCA_001604495.1 Acholeplasmatales bacterium Tener_01
TTTGTTGAAAGAGTAGCATTATCACTTAAACTGGCATTAATAAAAATATCACAAGGATCACTACTCTTTCTTAGTGTTATATATTCAAGACTTGCATTTTCTTCTAATTTGACATCAATCTCAAGCAAATCATTCAAAGAATTAGTCACTTCTAATAATCTAACACTAGCGTTTTTTCTAACAGAAATAGTAATTTTAGTCTTTTTAGTGATATCTAAGATAACACTTAAATTAGTATCTTTGTTAAAATCTAGTGAATCAATATTACCTGATACCTTATCTCCATTAGTAATATGAAGATAATTACCTTTTTTAACTACGTCTAAAAGACTCATTTTTTAGCCTCACCTTTTCCTTTAATAGCACAGCTACCTAAAATTACATGTTGTCTTTTATCTTCTTCGATATCTTCAATTCCTAATTCTTCTTTAATCCAATCATAACCTTCGTTATCAATCTTTGTGATTAGTTCCTTACCACCAGTTTTAACAATCTTACCACCGACCATAATGTGAACATAGTCAACATTGATATAGTCAAGTAATCTTTCGTAGTGAGTAATAACGATTGCGCCAAAATCACTGCCACGCATATTATTTACATTTTCCCCAACAATCCTTAAGGCATCAACATCAAGACCAGAGTCAATTTCATCAAGTATTGCAAAGTTAGGCTTAAGCATCTTCATTTGAAGTATTTCATTACGCTTCTTTTCGCCACCTGAGAAACCTTCATTTAAGTATCTATGAGGAAGATCACTATTCATCTTTAAATCACTGACAGCTTTATCAAGTTGTCTAATGAATTTAAATAGTGATATATGTTCATCTTCACCAAGACGAGCTTCCATAGCAGTCTTAATGAAGTCACTATTAGTTACTCCACTTATTTCATTTGGATATTGCATTGCTAAAAAGATACCGGCACGACTTCTTTCATCAACTGTCATATCTAAGACATTCTTATCATCTAGTAGAATCTCTCCACCAGTAACATCATACTTATAGTGACCCATAATAGTACCCGCAAGTGTTGACTTACCAGTTCCATTAGGTCCCATAATTGCGTGAATTTCACCAGTGTTTACTGTCAAATTGACACCTTTTAAAATCTCTTTGCCTTCTACATTTACATGCAAATCTTTAATTGTTAATGTTCTTTTATTGTCCATAGTCATTTTCCTTTTTTTATCCTTTAGTATTCTAACACAAACGAATAATCTTTGCATCAAATATGCATATAAAAAATAAAAGAGTTAGCTTCTTGTGCTAACCCATTCATTAAAATATTCCAAAACGTCATTGTATGCAAGGGACTCACCAGTTGTTTTTAAAACATCGCTTCTTACTTTTTCGTAATCAACGTCCCAGTTTTCCATATTGCCATCATAATGATAATCATTGTAACACATGATCATAATCATCTCTTCAACCATGCTGTCACCTAATTCTTTGATTTCATCAGATATGGCTTTTACTTCATTGTTTTCTTTTTCCCATTCTTTCATGAAAAACTTTCTTGCATTATTTTTTCTAACAAAAGCAATTATTGCCCAAGCTAAAAGTCCTAAAGTAATTAAATATGCCCCACCAATTAAATATTCATTTCTAAGTCCTTCTAGTATTACCCAAACAGTAACTAAAACAACTAAGATTGATGCGCATATAATCAAATATATATGATTCTTCATTGCTTTTTTATAACGATCATATCTTGGCCAATACACTTCACTTACAGCTTGATATTTAAGTGAATAATCATCTTTTAAAACAATCATTCTGGCACTTTGTTCTAAATATTTCTCGTTTCTTTTGAATTCCATAACTATACCTTCATCATTCTTATATTCTCATTTTATCATACAAACTCCCATTTTAAAACACTTTTTATATGTCAATTTACTAATAAGTGTTATAATACAAGTAAGGATGGTGTTATTTTATGA
>LVBR01000101.1 GCA_001604495.1 Acholeplasmatales bacterium Tener_01
GAATAGTAAAGTATATAAAGATTGAAGTCCAACAGAAAATGCTGTTAAAATTGCAAACTTTCTACTTACTTTCTTCCATCCTAAAATAAATAGAGGGATATTGATTAGTCCAATCAAAACACCGAGAATGTATGATAAATCAACACCAGTAAATTTCTCAATAACTCTCATAATAAGTTGAGCTAAACCGGTAATTCCACCACCATAGAAACATGCCATATTTAAAATAAAAACAATTCCAAAGCAGTAAATACCTGTTCCAAATGCAACCCCAACAAATGAGACGATATCATGACGGGTAAACTTGAATTTTTCTTTTTCCATTTAGCTCACCTTGCTATTAGAAGGTAGACCAACTTCTATTACTTCAAGTTTATCTTCTGTTGATGCGGCTAAAATCATTCCTTGTGATTCAACGCCACGAAGCATTGCACTCTTAAGGTTAGCCACAACAACAACGTGTTTACCAACCATCTCTTCTGGTGTATAGAATTTTGAAATACCGCTAACAACTTGACGAACGCTACTACCAATTTTTATCTTCATAACAAGTAGTTTATCGCTCTTTTCAAGTTTCTTAGCTTCTAGTACTTCACCAACTCTTAAGTCTAGTTTACCAAAATCTTCAATTGTGATTTCATCTTTGAAGACTTCTTTTGGTTCTTTTTCTTCTAATTTTTCTTCTTGGTATTTAAGTTCAGCTTCAATGTCAAGGCGCTTAAACAATGCATCGCACTTTTCAATAACCTCACCACTTTCTACTTTTCCATATCCAAGCATATTAAAATCAGCTTTAGTCTTTAAGTAGTCACAAATCTTTTCACTACCATCAGGCATAACTGGAGCCACCATATAAGCAATGTTTCTAATTACTTCATATAAGTGATACATTACATCGCCTAATACATCAATCTTACTAGGATCTTTTGCTAAAACCCAAGGTTCAGTTTCATCGATGTATTTATTAGCACGGCTAATTAATTCCCAAATTTGAATTAGACCATTTTGGAATCTAAATGTTGAGAAAGATTCGTGATATTTATCGATTGTTAATGCTAATAAGTCTTCGATTTCTTTGTCAAATGGCAATAAGTTTTCTTTTGGCTTACTTACTTTACCACCAAAATACTTATTAATCATAGCCACTGTTCTACTAACTAAGTTTCCTAAATCGTTAGCTAAATCAGTATTAAACTTCTCTAAGAATCTATCATATGAGAATAGGGCATCATTTCCTAAAGGCATTTGACTAATTAAATAATATCTAAGGGCATCTAGGCCGTATCTACTTGCTACTTCCATTGGGTAAACCATGTTACCACGTGATTTACTCATCTTTCCGTCTTTCATTAAATACCAACCATGAACATAAAGTTTAAACTTGATTGGAACATTCAATGCCATTAACATAATTGGCCAGTAAACGGCATGGAAACGAAGGATATCTTTACCAATTACATGAACAACTTCATCACCATTTGCCCAATATTTTTGATATTTACTATCGTCCTTGCTTCCATAACCTAAAGCAGTAATGTAATTAGATAGGGCATCAATCCAAACATAGATTACATGTTTTGGGTTACTTGGAACTTTAATTCCCCAAGTGAATGATGTTCTACTAACACATAAGTCTTCTAAACCTGACTTGATAAATGAAACAACTTCATTCTTTCTTGACTCAGGTTGAATAAAATCAGGATTATCATCAATAAACTTAAGTAATTTATCGCTATATTTCTTTAGATTTAAGAAATAACTTTCTTCTTTTACGCGTCTTAGAGGTTTGCCACAGTCTGGACAAATGCCTTCTTCTGTTATTTGTGTCTTAGTGAAGAATGCTTCACACGATACACAATAGTCTCCCTCATAACTTCCAAGGTAAATATCACCATTTTTCAAAAGAGTTTCAAAGATATCTTGAACAACTTTTGAGTGACGTTCTTCACTTGTTCTAATGAAGTCATCATTAGTGATCTTTAAGTTTTTCCATAAGTTGCTTGTTTCAAGGGCAACTTTATCTACTAATCCAATTGGAGTAATTCCTTGTTTTTTTGCGGCTTCTTCGATTTTTAAGCCGTGTTCATCCATTCCAGTTAAATAGAATGTATCATTTCCCTTTAATCTATTATAACGAGCAAAACAATCACAAACGATTGTTGAATAAGAATTGCCAATGTGAACATTTCCACTTGCATAATAAATTGGAGTTGTTACATAGCATGTTTTTTTACTATTCATAAAAAACCACTTCCTTTTTACCAAAGCATCTTGAATACTTTGTATTTTTCAAGTACTGGACTAACATCATCGCCATTTAAGGCATCTTCAATTGGCATTGTAACAATGTCATGACCTTGTTGAGCAACACAAACACCTGTTAAATCATCATCAACTAAAGCGCTAATGGCTTTAACACCCATTTCACTTGCTAAAACACGATCTTTGGCAGTTGGGTTTCCACCTCTTTGGATATATCCTAAAACGGTAGTACGAGCTCCAAAAGGAGTCTTTTCAGTGACAACCTTAGCAAGTTCATTAACATCAATCATATGTTCAGCCACAATTATAATCGCATGATTTTTGCTTTTAGCAGCTTTATTAATGTTATCTAATATCTCTTGTAAATCATAACCTGTTTCTTTGCAGATAACGCACTCAGCACCAACAGCAATCGCAGTCCACATTGCTAAGTCGCCACAATCTCTGCCCATTACTTCAACAACTGAACATCTACGATGACTGCTTGATGTATCACGAAGTTTGTCGACAGCTTCAACTGCAGTATTAAGCGCTGTGTCAAAGCCAATAGTGAAATCAGTTCCACTGATATCATTATCGATTGTTCCAGGAATAGCAACTGTTGGGATTCCCATCTTTGATAATTCTAATGCACCATGATATGTACCATTTCCACCGATACAAACCAAAGCATCAATGCCATACATTTTAATGTTTTCAATTGCCTTTTTACGAACTTCAACTTGGTCGAACTCAGGAAGTCTTCCAGTTCCAATAAATGTACCACCACGTCCCATCTTTTCAGAAACGCTCTTACGATACAATCTTTCAATATTTTGACCTTCATACATTCCTTTGAAGCCATCATGGATACCATAAACTTCATATCCACGAGCAATTGCACAACGTACAACACTTCTTACAGCCGCATTCATTCCGGGTGCGTCGCCACCACTTGTTAAAACACCAATTCTTTTGATCATATATTTATCCTCTTTTTACTTAGTTATTATAGCAAATAACCACCAATTTTTCAATTGAGATTACTTAATTTAAAAGTTTCAAATTCTCCACAACAAACTGAATTTCATCATTTCTTAAATCCACTTTGCCGCTAGCAAGGTATACTTTTCCATATTTTAGAATACCACTATATTCTTTGTATTTCATTGGGAAAACTACACCGCTAATTTCGCCACTTTCATCGCTTAATTCTAAGAAGGCCATCTTTTCATTCTTCTTTGTGTCAATTTCTTTAACTCTTGTTAAAGTGAATAATAATACGGCATTCTTTCCTTCTTTCAAATTAGCAATATCAGTAACATTATATTTTTTCTTTAATGGTTCAAAACGTTTGAACACATCAAATTTAAGATTAAATCCTAAAGCATCACGTTCTTTTTGGGATATTTCTTCAAATGAATACTCTTCATCACCAAATTCACGTTCAACTAGTTTATCTTTAATAAAGCCACCAAACTCTGACAACTTCAAAGAATTATCATATTCCAAAACCATTTGTTTCCTTGGAACTTTAAATAAATCTAATGCCCCCGCATTAATCAAATTGATGATAACACTCTTACTAAAGATTTGTTTAGTTCTTCTTATAAACTCATCATAAGTAGTGTATTCACCATTTTTCTCTCTTTCGCTTGCGAAGTTGTCGTAGCTTACTTTACCAATCTCTTTAATACCTAAAAGTGAATAGTAAATACCATCATCTAAAAGGTTAAAACCATCAGTCGATTTATTAACATTTGGTAAAAACACGTGAATATTTTTCCTTTCACAGCTGTTAATATAATACTTTAACGATTGATTTTTTCCTAGTGAGTTGCTCATCATCTCACTCATAAACTCTTTATAAAAGTAAGTTTTTAGATAAGCCATTTGGTATGCCACAACCGAATATACCACCGCATGGCTTCTATTAAAGCCATAGTTAGCAAATTTTACGATGTAGTCGTAAATCTTATTGGCATCACTTTCACTTCTACCATTTTTAATAGCTCTACTTACAAAGTTCTTACGTTCTTCTACTAATAAAGACTCTTTCTTCTTAGAAACCGCACGTCTTAAAATATCAGCTTCACCCAAAGAGTACCCCGCAAATTTTTGGGCAACCAAGATTATTTGTTCTTGGTAAAGGATGATTCCGTATGTTGATTTAAGCACTGGTTCAAGTGATGGATGAGGGTAAGTAACCGATTCTTTTCCAAGTTTACGATTAATAAATGAAGGAATCATATCCATTGGACCAGGACGATAAAGCGCCAAACTTGCGATGATATCTTCAAAGCAAGATGTCTTTAAACGCATTAAAGTCTGAGTCATTCCATCAGATTCTAGTTGGAAAATGCCACTTGTATCGCCACTAGCAATAAGCTTAAATACCTTTGGATCATTGTAATTAATATCTTTAATAGTAAATGGACTGGCTTTAAACTCTTCTTTTTTGTTTATTTCTCTAATGACATTATCGATTGTTGTTAAGTTTTTAATTCCTAAAAAGTCAAACTTAACAAGGCCTAAAGACTCTAAGTCACCAGCTTCATATTGAGTTTCATAAAGCCCATTCA
>LVBR01000102.1 GCA_001604495.1 Acholeplasmatales bacterium Tener_01
AGTAAAGTAGTTATTGTTTTCATTAAAGATAAAGCCTTTAGTAAAACCTCTGTTATAAGCAATCTTAAGGTTTTTCATCTCTTTATTTAAGATGAAATTCTTTTTATTAATAGCCTTTGCGTAGCTAAGTACAGCTTCCGCTACATACTCTTTTCGCTTTAGTCTTCCTTCAATTTTTAAACTATCAACATGAGCTCTTTTATATTCATCGATCATTTCGATGGTACATAACTCTTTTGGGCTTAATAGATAGCCTTTATCTAATACTTTACTGTTTACTTCAAGTTGGTATTCCATTCTACAAGGTTGGGCGCATCGGCCACGGTTACCACTTCTTTTACCAACAATACTACTAAAATAGCAGTTACCTGAATATGATACACAAAGTGCGCCATGAACAAAGACTTCAACCTCTATCCCCATATCTTTGATTTCTTTAATAACACTTAGTGGGGCTTCTCTAGATACAACAACCCTAGAGTAACCTAAGTTCTTTAAAACCAAAGCATCTTCTTTTGTGTGAATATTCATCTGAGTTGATGCGTGAAGTTCTAAGCTTGGGTATCTAGCGTGGATTAACTGTGCCAAACCTAAATCTTGAACAATGACACCATCAACATCATTTAAATAAAGGAAATCTAAGAATTCTAGGCATTCTTTGATTTCATCTTCAAAGATAACAGTGTTTACTGTTACATAGACCTTTTTATTTCTTTGGTGAGCAAATTTGGTAATTTCAATAATCTCATCCAAACTAAAATTACTAGCACTAGCTCTGGCACCAAAGTTTTTACCAGCAAAATAAACAGCACTAGCTCCACTATAAAAGGCATAATAGGCAATATCAATTGAACCTGCAGGTGCTAATAATTCCATAGGCTTCTCCTTCTAATTATATTATATATCTTTTTTTAACAATAAAAAACGAGTTTATAAAACTCGTGTTTATTAAACTCGTTATTTTATTTAACAATATACAAAATACCAATTGTTCTTGGTCCACAGTGAGTAGCAATAACGCCACCAGCAAATGTCTCATAAACCTTTTGTCCTGGGAATCTCTTTGCTAGTTCATCTTTTAAGTAAACGGCATCGTTATCGCCTTGAGCATGTGTTACCATTACAAAGTCAGTATCAAGAATTTCTTTGTCGGCTTCAATGTATTCTAAAAGAGCTTTTAAGGCTTTGTTATAACCGATTGGTTTTTTACCAACGCCAAGTTTACCATTAACTACTCTAATGATTGGTTTGATGTTAAATGTGATACTAAGAAGTTTAGTAACAGCTGAACATCTTCCACCCATATGCATATATTTTAAAGTGTTAATTGCAAATTGTGTTCTAACATTAGGAACTATCTTATCTACTTCTTCTTTAATCTCTTTTCCACTTAATCCTTGGTCTCTAAACTTACAAGCTTTAAGTAATAATAGACCAATTCCACTTGATAGATTCTTACTATCGATAATAAAAATCTTATCTGAATTTAAATTCTCTTTAGCGTTTGTGGCGGCTTGATATGTAACTGACAAATCTGATCCTATTCCACAATATACTATTTCATCATATTCTTTTAAGTAATTTTCAAAAATAATCTCAAAATCATGAATTGAGGCACCTGATGTCTTTGGCAATTCCCCAATCTTATCAACTAGAGCATAAAGTTCTTTTGATGTGATATCAACACCATCTTGATAAGTTTTTCCACCGATTGTTACATAAAGTGGCAACGCTTCGATGTGGTTTTCTTTCAATAATTCCTTTGTCAAATCACATGTGCTATCTGTAATAATTGCTATTTTTGACATATATTCCCCCATTTAATTATAGATATTATACACTAATTTGCGCTCTTTTTCAAGAAAAAAGAGAGTAAATAATCTATTTTTGTTCTTCACCTTCTTGTTTTTTAATATCTTTTTTAGTTTTAATATTAGCTAAAAGATTAACTAATAGACCTGCAGTTAAAGCTGTAGCAATTGGTGAAAACTCAAAACGATAGAACCTAATTGTAAGTCCACCAATACCAACAACTAAGATTGCTGAAATAACAAAGATGTTTTTATGTTCAGTAATGTCTACTCCTTTTAACATCTGTAAGCCAGATGATGCTATAAAGCCATATAAGGCAATACTTATACCACCAATAATACATGATGGAATTGAAGAACAAAAGGCCATAAGTGGTCCAAAGAATGATACTAATACTGTAAT
>LVBR01000103.1 GCA_001604495.1 Acholeplasmatales bacterium Tener_01
ATCTAGGTAAGCTAAATATGAACTAACGTTTAATATAAGCCTACCTTCGTATTTTTTATTATTATTCTTTTTCAAGTGTAATAACACTATTAACATTTGAACTTGTGTAGCCACTTGCATCTTCTATTTTGTGAAGTGTAGAAGAAGTTTGAAGTGTCACGCTATAAGTTTCACCAGACATCATAGTATGTAAATTTCCAGTTACAGAAATAATGTTATAATCGATACCATATGGATTATCAGTAAAAATACTAGATGATGTAGATGGTGTAATTGAAAGGGCATAGCTTGGAGAACCAAAATAGTAATAAGTTGAAGCCCCACCGACATATGAAGCAATATTTACATCTGTACGATCAAGGAAATCAAAAGTCGTTCTTTGTGGGTTAGTAATCCATTCAGCACTTCCCTTCTTCTCATATACTGTTGTAGATGTTGCAGCTGAAGGAGTACCGTTTGAATAATATGGTGTTTTAACCACCCTAACTAGTATCAAAGGTGACTGCTCAGTATAAGTTACTGCTCCAATCGTTCCAACAAATGTCTCTTTTTGCCATTCCCAAACAGTATATGAAAATCCTGTTGTAATAATTGTTTCGATATTTTTATTACTACCAACTGTTGTTATTGGATTATCAACTTGAGTAGAATTAATTTCAAGTGTAACTCCATCTGGATAAACATATGAATATGTTGTAGTCTTAAGATATTCAATAGTCTTAGCACCATCAACAACCTCATTTTCGCTACCTGATGAACCAATATCAAGATACATTAGATAAGCACCATTACCACTTGTTGAACCTAGTGCATATTCTCCATTATCAACTGGAATTTCAAAATAATAAATTGAATTATCTGAAAAGGCACCTCCAGGAGCTGTTAACCAAGTAGAATTAAACTTTAAAGTATAATTGTTATTATTAGAATAATTATCTGTTTGTCCATCCATTACATAAACTAAAGTCTCATCATCATTATTCATGTAAATCTTCTTTATCTCTGTAGTAGTTAAGCCATTTGAACGGTCAACCTTGTGTAAAGAGAAAAATACAGTATTATCTTTAAAATATGTACCAGCCACAAATGTAATGTAACCTTGTTCATTTCCATTAGCTGAAACAGTGAAATTTATACAATTCTTAGGCATTATTCTTGTAGCTACAGCGCCATTTACAATAGAATTGGTAATTGTAACAGTATCGTCATCAGAAATTGAAGCATCCATAAAGTGCAATCCATAAATATTTGATTCTAGTGAGAAATTTTCAAAAACTTCTTCGTATCTTGCATAACCAGAATGATTACTTGTTATATTAGTTTTAGTTAAACTTGATCCATTTCCAGTAATTGTATAAATGTTTTCATCTAATATATTTCCAAGTTTTGGATAAACAGAAACACGAATATCACCAGAATTATAGTATTCATCTTCAGGGTCACTAGAACTAGGAGTTATTGCGGGGTCGTATTTGGAATGATTTGTAGGTGCAGAATCTTTTCCACTAATAATATATCCTGTATTATTGTTATTTGTTGAAAAAATATTATTTTCATTAACAGCTAGAGGAAAATATGTACATGGGAATCCATTTTGCCCAGAAGTTTTTGTTGTGGTTGGACCAATATATGTTGTCTCCCAAGCGCTTGTTGCAGGTAACACTGAACTAGCAACCAATTCCGTCGTAATTTTAGATGAGGCTACAGAAACTGAGCCTTTTATTGAAACATAATAAGTCCCACCATCAGTAAATGAAATTCCATTTCCTGCTGAATATGTAAAATCTTTAACATTAGCATATAAAATGGCATTCGATACACTTATGCTAGATGATGTTGCAGTTAAATAATAAATATTATTATTTAGTAAAGTAAATATCTTATTATTTGAATATAACCAGTTAGTTCCTTGAGATAATTCCGTTACTGTCGATAGATTACCGAAATTATCCATTTTTAGATAATATGTGATTGGATCAGATTGTAAAAACTGACCTTTATTGGCTACACCACTAGACTTAGTTCTTTTCCAACCGTTATCATAATATAAATATCTTTTATCTCCAGAACCATCTTTATTAGCAGAATAATATATATTTCCGTTATTATCGGTTCTTAAGAAAGTTGTAGCATATCCAGTTTTATTTGTTGAAAGAGTGCTTAGTGTATCAACATTAAGTTGCAAATAATATGTTGTATTATTATAAACGGTAGAATAATGATAGGCTCCATTATATGAACTGGCAGTTCTTGTCCACACTGTTGCTTGGTTTTTATTTGTTACATCAGCAACCCTATTAGCAGCATTACTCAAATAGTGAGTTGTACCATTTATAGTAACATAAATATAATAACCATCTGCCGCATCTTCATACTTAATTTTGTATTCTTGACCTGAAACAGTTTTTTGTTTCTTTGAAATATGTTCAGTAGTTTGCGTAGCTCTTGAAATACCCGCATTTAAGTCACCATATAAAAACATAAAGTCAATCATACCAGCATAATGCTTATTAAAAGTATAAGAATAATCATCATTGCTGTAATTACTAA
>LVBR01000104.1 GCA_001604495.1 Acholeplasmatales bacterium Tener_01
TTTATATGATTTCTATGAAGGGCTATTAACTGACAGACAAAAAGAATATTTTGAAGCATATTATTTCAATGATATGACTCTTCAAGAGATTGCAACTGATTTTAATGTCAGTCGTAATGCTATCTTTGATAGTTTAAAAAAAGTGTTTGAAGCTTTAGATAATTACGAAGAAACATTAAAACTTGCTCAAAAATACAAACAAAGAAATGCTTTGTATGATGAATTAGATAAAAATAAAGATAATAATAAATTAGTAGAGAAATTAAGAAAAATTGATTAGTAGGTGAAGTTATGCCTTTTGAAACTTTGTCCGAAAGAATCCAAATGTCAATTCGTAGGATTACAGGACGTGGAAAATTAAATGAAAATGATATCGACGAAATGATGAAAGAGGTTCGTCTTTCATTGCTTGAAGCCGATGTAAACTATAAAGTTGTTAAAAAATTTACTGCTGATGTTAAAGAAAAAGCATTAGGTGAAAAGATTATGAAGAGCTTAACTCCTGGAGATATGGTAGTTAAAGTTGTTCATGATGAACTTAAAGCTTTGATGGGGGACGAGGCAGTTGGTGTTACTTATCGTGGTAATGGACCATCAATCTTTATGTTAGTAGGTTTGCAAGGTGCTGGTAAGACTACTCATGTTGGTAAACTTGCCTTATTTTTAAGAAAGAAAGATGCTAAAAAGCCGCTATTAATAGCAGCCGATATTTATAGACCCGCCGCAATCAATCAACTTCATACTATTGGAAAACAACTTGGTATTGAAGTGTTTGATATGGGAACTAACCATAAAGTTAATGATATCGTTAAAAAAGGTATCGAATATGCTAAACAAAATGGTTTTGATTTAGTAATCATCGATACTGCTGGTCGTCTTCATATTGATGATGTTTTAATGGATGAATTAAAATCAATTGAAGATAATTTCCATCCAGATGAAGTTTTACTTACAATTGATGCCATGATGGGTCAAGATGCCATCAACGTCATCACAACATTCAATGAAAAACTAAAGTTAACTGGTTGTATTCTAACAAAACTTGATGGTGACACTCGAGGTGGTGCTGCTCTATCAATTAGATATTTGACTGATGTTCCAATTAAATTCATGGGTGTTGGTGAAAAACTTGATCAACTAGAAGTATTCCATCCAGACAGAATGGCTGGAAGAATCTTGGGTATGGGCGATGTTGTTTCACTAATTGAAAAAGCAGAAGCTGAAGTAAGTGAAGAAGAAGCCGAAAAGATGGCAAATAAGATGCAAAAAGGAACATTTGATTACAATGATTTCATGGATCAAATGAAGATGATTAAGCGCCTTGGTAGCCTAAAAGGAATCTTATCACTTCTACCAGGACTTGGAAGTCAAATAAAGAATCTAGAAATTGATGATAAACAATTTGCATACATTGAAGCTATCATTAAATCAATGACACCAGCAGAAAGAAAGAACCCAGAACTTTTGGCTAAGAGTTATTCAAGACGTGAACGTCTAGCTAAAGGTAGTGGGCGTCCTTACACTGAAGTAAATTCTCTTACAAAACGATTTGAAGACATGAAGCGTCAAGTGCAAATGATGTCTAATATGGACCCAGAAAAACTTGGTCAATCAATGCAAAGAGGACAAATGCCTCAAGGATACCAACCTAAAGTAAAAAAAGGTAAAGGAAAAGGAAGAGGCAATTTTAGAATTTGAGGTTAAAATATGGAAAGTCGCATTTACGAAGAAAAATTTATAGAATTAAGAAATTCGATTTTTAGTTTGCTTAAGGTTAAAAACTTAAAAGCAATTGAATATGAGAAGAAAACAATAACTGAATATCTTGGTAGACTATCTAAAGGCGACTTTCAAATGAAATCCTTTAAGTCTAAAACAATTTACTTTGAAAACCAAAAGAAGAAATATCAATCTGAAGTAAGTGAAGCAATCAACGCTGCTTATAAACTTATCAAAGATTTCTTAGATAGCGTTATGCTTCAAATGGAAGCTGAAAAAGATAGTCTTGAAATACAAGAGAGAAGAAATGACTTACTTGAAAAGAATCAAGATGTTAAGCGTCGTCGTCAAGACAATGCTAACAGAATGAGTGCTATTGATAAAGACTACCAACAAAAGCTTAAAGATGCACAAAACGAAGTAAATGATAAAGAAAAAGCTTATTTGAATTATCAAAATGAAGCAAGTAAGAAACTAAATATCGACATTCAAAAGATTGTTGATAATTACAATAAAAAAAGTCTTCCACTAGAGAAGAGCTTACTTACAATTGATGATAAGAAAAAGATTTTAGAAATCAAAGCTAAAATCAAAGAATTAAGAGTTGCTAGACTTGAAGAAGAACATAAAACTAAACTAGCTCACATTGAAAAGCTTAAAGAGGATTCTTTAAACTTA
>LVBR01000105.1 GCA_001604495.1 Acholeplasmatales bacterium Tener_01
AGCTCCATATTTATGCAATATCTTAAGTGAATATAATTTTTCTATTGATGCCGTAAGCTGTGGCGATATGTTTTTAATGAAAAAGAGCCATTTTAATATGGATAAAGTAGTTTTACATGGTAACAATAAAAGCGATGAAGAACTAAAGATGGCCCTTGAATATGGTGTTGGTTATATTGTAGTTGATAACATGGAAGAATTAAAGCGCCTTTTAGCTATTTCTAAAGGTACTAAAAAAGAGATCCACACATTAATTAGAGTCAATCCAGGAATTGAGGCCCACACTCATAAGTACATTGTAACAAGCTCCCTAAACAGTAAGTTTGGTGAATCAATATTTGATTTAGATAGACTAAGTGAAATGGTTAGTTTATATAAAGAGAATGATAAAGTCATCTTTGATGGCTTCCATGCCCATATTGGTAGCCAAATAAATGAAAGTGAAGCTTTCATTCAAGAAGGTGCTAAGATGCACGAATTTATTGAAAGTTTTGAAAAAAAGACGGGCTTAAATGTAAGTGTACTAAACTTGGGTGGTGGCTTTGCAATTAAGTATTTAGATAGTGACAAAGAAATTGACCTACCTGTTATGTTAAAAGACATCACTAAGAATATGGAAAAGCTATTTGGTAAGACTAGCAATCTAAAGAAGATTATGATTGAACCAGGCCGTAGCATTATTGGTGATAATGGAGTCACATTATATACAAGTGGTGGCGAAAAGAAGACATATGGTGGTAAACGCTATGTGTTTGTTGATGGAGGAATGCCTGATAATATTCGTCCAGCTTTATATCAAGCAAAATACACTGTAGATAACTGTAACAATATGAACCCAAAAGAAAAAACACTTTGTGATGTTGTTGGTAAGTGTTGTGAAAGTGGGGATATTGTGGCAGTTGATACAATGCTAGCTGATACTAAGTATGGTGATACATTAGTAGTCTACTCTACCGGAGCATATTGTTATTCAATGTCAATGAATTATAATGGTTTAACTCGTGGCGCTTGTATTTTTGTTAATAACAAAAAGATTACTACTGCCATAAGACGTGAAGAAGTTTATGATTTAGTTAATACATGCAAGTTTACGGAGGAGAAAATGAAAGTATTTGATACACATAGTGATATGCTATTTGATTTATATAGTAGATATGAAAATGGCGAACGCAATCGTTTTAAAAACTTCCATATTCCTCAACTAAAAAATAGTATTGTTCGTGGTGCTATTTGGACAATGTATTCTGAATATGATTTTGATTTAATAAATGCTTGTAAGATTGCTTTAAATGAAATTGATATGACTGGTTTTAAAGAGTTTAATGTAATCTTTGGTATTGAGGGTTGTAGAAACCTTAAGAAGTGGGAAGATATCGATATTTTATACAATATGGGATTTAGACATGCGATGTTAACTTGGAATGAAGAAAACATCTATGCAACAGGCGCTAAGAGTAATCCAAAGATGGGACTAAAAGAAGAAGGAAAGAAACTTTTAGATAGAATGATGGAACTAGGAATGATTGTTGACTTAGCACACACAAATCACAAGAGTTTCTTTGAAATCTTAGATTATTGTAAAGGATATAATAAGTTAATATATTCTCATGGATGTGTTC
>LVBR01000106.1 GCA_001604495.1 Acholeplasmatales bacterium Tener_01
CCAAATTAAAATCCTTACTCTACGCTAAGAGAAACTCTCTCTACTAATCGTAGAATTTTAGTAATTTGGGGTGTTTTTTACTTTTTTTCTTTCTTTTTAGGGCGAGCAATAAAAGACCAAAGAATAATAATTACTTGACCAACAACTCCAAGTAAATATACTAAGGCAGCTTCGATGCCAAAGTACATAAATGAAACGTGAACGGCAATAAGCACACTCCACATAAGAGCCGAAATAATATAATAATTATTTCTTGGATTAAACCAAATAGAATTAAAGACTAATGTCACAACAAAGAATAGTGGCAATGCATACGCAAAGTACAACCATTGGAATGTTGCTTCTTTAGTGATTAGTGATGTAATGATAAACGCAAATATCGCAACAAACCACACACACCCCTCACTAATATAAGCTATCGCTCTAAGATTGTATTCTTTCTTCTCTTTCTTTTCCGCGTTATTTATTTCATCAATACAATCAGCTTTAACTAAATAATCAAGGCTAACACCAAACAGTTCACTCATCTCTAATAATACCCCAACATCAGGAATAGATTCGCCTCTTTCCCATTTGGAAATAGTCTTATCAGAATAGTTAAGTTTCTCACCAAGTTCTGCTTGAGTCATATTGTTTAAAACTCTTAATTCTGTTATGTTTTTACTTATGATGTTCTTTAAATCTTCCATATTACACCTCGTATTAACGCTTATAATAAATATTTAGTGCTTCATTATACATTTCAATAATCTCAGTAATTGATTTTTCAATATCATATTCTTTATTATAAGCCTTATATTTCTTGGCTTCATTTTCTCTATTCTTATCATCGCTTAGCCAAAAGTCAATCTTACTAGCTAAATCTTTGGCATTTCTTGCTTTGAATTTGCTATTACTAGATAAGGCAAATTGGGATGTAGCGGAGTATTTATACTTAGCAATAATTGGTACTATTCCCATTTGAATGGCTTCTAAGCATGACAAACCTTCAACTTCAATATAAGCAAGATGAATATAAAGGTCACTTGCGGCGGTGATTCTTTGAAGTTCATCTAATGAGCAGAACTTAAATATTGGCATATATTTAAGTATTCCCTTATCTACTAACTTCTTAGCATACTTTTCTAAGTTCTTAGTCTTTGGGCCTCTACCTAAAAATACAAGTTGAATATCTTTATTAAACTTAGAAAACTTCATAGATCTAAGCAATGTAATTGGGTCTTTTTCTCTTGAGTGACGTCCAATAGTAATTATAGTGTATTTACTATCAGATAACTTCTCTTTTTCAACCAAATTCTTATTACTTGATAAGTCTTCACGTGCAAGTCCATTAGAAATAACTTTAAGTTTTGCTTTAAAATGCCATCTTTGAAGACGCTCCATTACATTATATGTTGGACATTGAACAATTATACACTTGTTAAAGACAAGATTACGCCAAGCAATCATTGTTGAATTGTTTAGTGGCATAAAGTGTTCCATACTAATTGATGCATATAAGTTCTCAGGATGTAAGTGATATGTACCAACACATGGTTTATGAAGCTTTTTAGCAACTTTAGCTACTTCTATTTGTAAGAAGAATGGTTCTTCTAAGTGAATTAAATCTGCCCACTTAACAGCTTCAATAATTACTTCTTTATCGCCCTTAGCAAAGATATAGCCTTGGCTACGAACTAAATTATCAAATACTGGTATTTTGACATTTTCCAGCCTAAATTCCGGCTCTACTCCACCTTCATTAGGATTTTTGGCAGATAATATCCTGACATCTAACCCCCGCTCCTTAAGGTGTTTTACAGTCCTTTGAGCAGATGCAGATAAACCATTACCCTTAATATAAAAATTATTCACAACAAATAATACTTTCATATTAGTTACCTTATTAGTACATTATTATACCAAAATTTTACTAAAATTGCAAAGACAAAAGACATAATAATGTCATTTCCATTACAATTAAAAAATCCAGTGTCAACTGGATTATTTTAATAATATGGTGTCCAATTCGGATCGCTAATTTTATATGTTATAATGTATTCACCATTAGAATACTCCATAGTATAGTCTTTTTCTTCAACTACTACTTCAGTGCCCTTCACGACGTTATATACTTTAAAACAAAAATCAACACTAGGTTCTTTAGTAAATTTAATTATTGTTATGATATATAAATAATCAAGGGGTTTTTTAATTTCACTTTGGTAATCGCTACTATTAGACGTTACAGTGTAGTTTCTAGTATCAAGATCAATCTTAACCTCATGCAATACATTAAATGTTTCTTTAATATCAATAATCAAAGTTTTATTATCACTAAGTGTAGCAATAGGGTTTAGTTTATTAATATCATTAACTGCCAAATTACTACTAAACTCATATCCCTCATTTGCATTAAGAGTTATATGATATTTAATAACATCTTTATCTAAATTACTATCATATTCTCTTTCGTCTTTTTTAATAGATATAGTGCAGCCTTCAATATCACCTAATTTATTAGTCTTAAAATCAAATGAAAAGTCAATTGTATTAATATAACTTGTCTCATCTACTGGTTCAGTAGGATCAGTAGGATCGGGATCCGTTGGGCCATTTTCATTAGGGTCGGAATCTACTGGATCAGTTTCTCCTGGTTTAGGTGGATCTACAATTAGATCTTCCCCACTTTTACAACCCAAAATGAATAAAGATATGGTTATTAATAAAACCATCATTATTTTTTTCATAATTATCACCTATTTTATATGTATCAATTATATCATATTTATTATTATTTTAAAATCTCTACTTTTAGTATATAATAGTTTTGGTGATTATATGTTTATTATTGAAATAGCAAAACTGAAAATTAAAATAAATAACAAATATTCATATATCAAAAAGCTTTGCAAAGACTATATTGCACCGAGCAACGATTTTGACTTTGAAGTTGAGGTAACTGATAGTGAAATTCAGGAAGAAGCTAAGCTAAACCCACCTTTTTTTAAAGAAGGTCAATTAGAGTCGATATGTATCTACCGTAATATTTGCTTAATATTACCAAAGTATGATGCTTTTTTAATCCATGCGTCTTCGATAGCAATAGATGATATGGCATATCTATTTTGTGCAAAAAGTGGGACCGGAAAAACCACTCACACTAAACTATTAAAAGAATACCTTGGTGATCGAGTTCACTTTATTAATGGTGATAAACCAATTATTAGAATTATAGATAGTAAAGTTTTGTGTTTTGGCTCACCTTGGAACGGTAAAGAAGGATACGGTGAAAATATATCAAAGCCTATAAAAGCCATCATCTTTTTAGAAAGATCTGAAACTAATGAAATCATTAAAATCAACGAAAAAGATATCTTAAAACATATCATTCACCAAATCATTATTCCGACTGACGAGAAGTACGCTGATAAAACATTTGAATTATTAAACTATACATTATCTAAAACAAATAAGTATTTACTAAAATGTAATATGGAAATAGATAGTGCTATTTGTTCATATAACACTATTACAAAATAAAACCACTTCAAATGAAGTGGCTTTTTTTAATCATCATTTAAGGCATCTAAAAATAGTTGGGCAAGTGTAGAGTCAAATTGTGTTCCTTTAGCTTCGTGAATTATTTGCATTGCCATCTCTTTTGAATAAGCTTGCTTATATACTCTTTCACTAACTAAGGCATCATATACGTCAACAATCGCCATAATACGAGCTTCAATTGGAATATCTTCTCCTTTAAGTCCATATGGATATCCCTTACCATCATATCTTTCGTGGTGAAATAATGCCATATTATGAGCAATTGTATAATATGAACTATTTTCCATCTTCTTCATTGTCTTATCGATGATACCTGCACCATATTCTGAGTGGCGTTTCATAACCTCAAATTCTTCATCAGTAAGTTTTCCTGGTTTATTCAAAATAACATCAGGAATCATAATCTTACCAATATCGTGTAGAGGAGATGCGGCAATGACATCTTCATAGAAATTCTCACTAATTTCTGAGTATTTCATATGATGTTTCATATGATCAGTTAATATCTTAATATAATATTCAGTGCGTTCAGTGTGTTTTTTAGTTCCTTCATCACGAACTTCGATAACTAATGCCAGTGATGAAATGACATCTCTTTGAATCTTTTCAACTTTTTTGTTTTGATATACTTCATCAACGTTACGATTACATACAACTAAATAGAATATTAGTCCAACAATTGTGAATGTTGTTGTGTTTAAAATATCAAGCTTAAAAGCTTCTGGGGTTTTAAAATGGTATGAATAAACTAAATATAAGGCAGCTGTAGTTAAAACGAAAGAGCCCATTCTTACAGGTCTATCATCAACTGTTAGAGGAAACAGTGCCAAAAAAACTATCATTGATGTTGCGGGCATGGCGCGGTTTGCGGGATTACTACTAAGTAAAAACGCATAAGCAAACACCACCGCAATCATCAAATAACAAGTGAGTAATCCTAATGCATACTTATTCTTAACCAAAAGCCTTAAAAAGAATACTACAACTCCACCGCTTAATAAAACAACATATGGAATAAATACCTCTGAACCGGTAAGTTTATTAATAAATATGAAGATAAATCCCATAAAAAAGCAAAAGATTGAAGTAACCTTTAATACTTTAATGTTTCTGTTAAGAATATGGACTTTAACATCATCATATTCACTTTTAGTAAGACCATTATAAAGTAGAGTTTTAATTATAATATTGTCTTTTTTCATTTTGCCACCTCAATACCTTTCATGGCACAATCTAATATATCATTTGCTTTACTAGGATCAATATCTAATCCTTCAGCTTTAATCAAATGGAAATTCTTAATGTTATAAAAATAAGTTCCCAGTGCTTTAACGTATCCATATCCATAGTCGAGTGGTACATCAGTGCCACCTGATGTAGTTACATAGTATAAATCACTTGCCCTACAAAGACCAAGTGGTACACCATCTTTATAACTAAATGTTATACCAACAACATTAATAACTTCAAAGTATTGCTTTAGAATTGTTGGGAAAGATAAATCCCAATAAGGTGATGCAATAATAATCCTATCGGCATTTTTAAACTCGTTAGCAAGCCTAAACATTTCATTATTAAAGTCGCCTTTATAGATTAATTCATCACGCTTTTTTAAGTATGCTTCATCTACTTTTGGAAAATCGATATCTATTAACTTCACTTCACAAACATCATCAAATTTTTCAACTAATTTCTTAGCAAGTAGATATGTTCTTGAATTTCCTCTTACGCAGGCATTAATGAATAATGTCATTTTTCTTTCCTCATCTTCTTGAAGTTTAATGCTTTAACTTAACATATTTTATTATATTTGTTTTTTTGTATAATATCAAACAAATATTAAAAAAACTAGGATTTTTCCTAGTTATTTTTTAACTTTTTTTAAATAGAATAATCTTCTTGTTTCTTTAGCCTCATTAGGCCAAGCAAAATATTCTAATTTTTCAACTTCAAAATATGGTTTAAATAGTTCAGCCCATTCTTCACTACTTTTATTAAGTAAGCGTAAAACGCCATTAACATATAGTTCGCCATCTTCATTTAATTCCATTTGTCTGGCCTTAGCTAACTCTTTATCCAAATAGAAATTTAAGCCAATTATAACGTTAGCACCCGCCTTACTAACTTTCGCAAAGTTTTTAATTATATCTAAAGTCACTTCATTTGGTACTACATCTAAAACATTAGAACATATGATTCCATCGAATGTTTCTTCTTTTTGCACACCTAGCCACTTATAATCAATAACTTCACTTTTTATAGCACTATTTATGTCAAATAACTCTTTATAAAACTCTAAAGCTTCAATTGCGTTTTTAGATGTATCGACGCTCAATATGTTTTTCGCACCACTTTTAGCCATAATGATGCTACTCCATCCACTGCCACATCCATAATCTAAAACATAATCTTTATCTTTTAGACTACTTGCGGCAATAAACAACTTCTTAGATGGCGCCATCTCTTTCCAATCATCACTTTGTGTAGAGTTTTTATATTCATTCTTTACTTCATCGGTTAGTTTTAAGGCACTATCCCAAAAGTTAATTAGTACATCGCACTTTTCTTTTGTTTTATTATCCATATTATTCACCATTGTTAAGCTTAAAATACTCTTCAACAATCCTTAAAGTTTCATTAACTGTTCTATTACTATCTTTAAGTAATACTTTAAAGCCAGAATTTAAAAATTTATCGTAGTTTTCTTTAGAATT
>LVBR01000107.1 GCA_001604495.1 Acholeplasmatales bacterium Tener_01
AAACAAGTCGTTTTCAACTTTTTTAAAAAAGTTATTACACCATTTATTTTCAAAATTGTATTTATTTTTGTTTTTAGAAAACCATAAATAAGCCAAATTATATTTTACTTATTAATTATTTCCTATATATAATTTGTATAAAAAAAGAGGCTTAAGAGCCTCTTTTATTAATATATAGATTGTATAGCCTCTTTCTTAGCTTCCTCTTCCTTAGCTCTGATTAATTCTTCATCGTTTTGATAAATCATTTGACTAGACTTGTCAACAACAATTGTACCAGCAAGTAAATCATGGATTGGTGTATGATTTCTTGTGAAGAATACTAAAACAAAATTAATAACAAGGATTAGTCCAGTAATGATAATCCAAATTCTTCCGCCATTAAAGAACAGCATCAAAACAACCGCATAAATAGGTATTATTGATTCGATTGCAAATTTACCTAAAAGTGCTCTAGTAAATATCATTAGGTTATTGACTCTGACACAATTATTCTTTACTAGGCAAATATTAAAACATAGTTTTCCTACAGTCTGACCATTCTTTAAGAATAGCGGAACAAAAAATTCACACAGCATAATAGCCAAAAGTGTACTCGTTGTAACCATTATAAGTGTTAAATTAACTCTCATGTTCCAGTTATATAAAACATCCTCATCATTAGAAAAAGCTTTATAAGCCTCAACCGCTGTATGGCATTTTTCTTTATCAGCTACCTCTTCAGCGGTGCATTCATCGCTAGATTTATATTTTGCCATATATGTTTGTACTTCAATATCAGAAAAATCTAATCCATACGTTTCTTGATACTCTTCATATTTTGCATAATAGTTATCGCTGTATGAATCATATTTTGTAATCCAACTGATTAAAAATGCGAATCCTGTTGCAATAATTACTAGTAAAATTTTATCTAAAAGCCATGCAGAAATGCGTTTCCACATATTTGCTCTATCTAAAGTAAACATATTCATCACCTGTCAATATATTATCATATTTTACTACTATAATAAAGAGAAAATTAAAAACCCAAATAATTGGGTTTCTAATTACATTTCTTTTCTACTTTCTAAAGCTTTTATTAAAGTGATCTCGTCAGCATACTCGATATCACCACCGGCAGGTAGGCCATAACCGATTCTTGTAGCTTTAATTCCATCTTTTTCTAATACATTCTTAATATATAAAGCTGTCATTTCGCCTTCGATGTTTGCTGAAGTGGCTACAATAACCTCTTTAATATTTTCTTTTTTGACTCTTTCAAATAGTTTATCAATGTTGATATCTTGAGGAGATACACCATTTAGGGGGCTAATTAGTCCACCTAAAGCATGATAATATCCATGATATTGTCCAGTTTTTTCAAAAGTGATGATATCCTTTGTGCTTCCAACAACAAGCAATGTTTTTTCTCTGTCTTTGTCGCTACAAACTTCACATACATCTTTATCAGTTAAACAGCCACAGACACTACACTTTTTAGTGTCTTTTAGTACGTTAAGTAAAACTTCACTAAAGTTTTCAACTTTTTCTTTTTGAAGTTTTTGAACAGCAAATAATGCTAATCTTTCAGCTGTTTTTGGACCAATTCCTGGGAACATTTGAAAGCATTCAATCAAATCTTCTAAGGATTTGTAGTATTTCATTTTAGAACAAACCACCAAATCCGCCTAGTAGACTTTGATATTTGGCCATTCTTTCTTTAGTTGTCTCATCAATTTCTTTATAGGCTTGATTACATGCTGCAACAATCATATCGCTTAGCATAGTTAAATCTTCTTTAGATTCAACTTCAAAATCTTCATCGATTTCAATTGCCTTTAGGTGTTTTGTTCCATATACTTCAACATTAACAACGCCACCACCACTAGATGCATAGAATACAGTTTCTTCGATCTCTTGTTGAGTCTTGATCATTTCATCTTGCATCTGCTTTATTTTTTTCATTAAAACTTGTTGATTCATATATTACCCCTTATATTCAATAATATCATCGCCAAACATTTCTCTTGCATTAGAAGCCATTTCTTCTTCAGGAGTCTTTTCTTCAGCGTTGATTAAAACATTCATAATGTTTTCATTTATTGGTTTTAACTTAATATTTGTGTTACCCATACGATATTGGTTAACATATTCTTCGCGTTTAGCATTCCATAAATTAACTGGTAAAGCCATGTAATTATATGTAGTTCCAAGCATATCAAACAAGATCTTTAGAGAATCTTTCTTGAACTTTCTCTTCATTACTTGGTTACAAATACTTGGGTTTTCATAAACGATAATGAATTCATGATCACCAACGGCTACAATTTCACTCTCTTGTAATAGTTCTGCAACGCTCTTTCTGTCGCCACTAGTTCTTTCAGATAGATTCTTCCAAAGGTTACTAATTCTTACTTTATCGTTACGAGCTTCTTGAGTTCTAGCTGCATTTAAGATTCTAACAATAACACCAACATCGAATCTTTCAAATTCATCTAATTCTTCGCCTTCACTAATCTTTGGTGATTCTTTATAGATAATTGGATCAATTCTATCAGGGCGTTCTTTAGTAGTATCGCTTAGTTTATTAACACTTTCGTTAAGTTTTCTTTCGCCAACACTATTAACATCATATTTACTGATTCCAAAGACGTCGATTTTGCTTTCTGGCTTTTCTTCACCTTTAGCTAGTAGTTCACCACTACGTTTAAGACTTTGTTCACCAGGACCAACTTCAGTATATTTGCTGTTACCGAAGACATTTTCATTCTTTTCTTCTTCAATAACTTTTTCAACTGGAGTATCAATTACTTTCTTTTCAAAAACAATTGGAGTATCTTCAACTACTGGTTCATCTTCTATAGTAGAGAACAAGTCATCTCTTTTAACTTCTGGTTTTCTTTCGTTAGTTGAGAAACTGCCAAAATCGACTCTTTCTTTAACAGCTTTCTTTTCGATATTGTCTAAAGCAACCATGTCATTTCCAAATAAAACCATTTGTCTTTCATTTGGTCCACGTTTCTTAGATTTTGTTGGAACTTGTTCACGAGCTAAAGCACCGCTCATAATACGATAAATCTTATCCTCAATGCTATCAAGTCTTGCTAAGATATCATCATTGAATTTAGATGCTGCTTCAACATTTCCACCAGCAATTTCGATGTTTCTTACTTTATCATCGATAAGTTGACTGATTTTATCATAGTCCATACTTACTTCACGACGAGCATTTTTCAATCTATCATCGATAATGTCGTTAATTTCATCGTAATTAACTTCAGCTTGGTTAACTTTATCTAAATCTTTTTCTAACTTTTCAAGTCTTTCATAAAGTTCTGGGTCAACTTCTGCTTTAACAGTACTATCAACATTATCAGAGATTGTAGCTAAAGAAGAATAACTTGCTTTAACTAAATATACATCTTCTTTAAGCTTATCAATTTCATTTTGGATTTCTTTGATAGCATCATCTTGGCCTTTTTCACCAAGTTTAGCTTCAACCATTCCCATTCTAGTAACTAATTTAGGTAAATCTAATTCTCCTAATTTAGTGATAATTCTATTAACTTTTTCTTCAAGTTGAACAAATTTAGCATCATCTACTGCACTAACTGGTGCTTGTGCAGGGGAAGGCAAGTTAGAAAAGTCTAAGTTATTAATCTTTTCTTCTAATTCTCTAACTTGAGAGATTAATGCTAAGTCATCATTTGTAACATTAACCATCTTAATCATTGCTACTTCTAAGAAGATTTGAGGAGTAGTAGAAGAACGAAGTCTAGTTTGAGCTTCACTTAAAACATCTACATAGTAGAATACTTTCTTATCATCAATTTCAGTAGCCAATTCTTTGAATTGTTCTTTTTCAAAAATATATTTTTTAAATTCTGTAGTATCAACATTCTTGTATAATAATACATCACGGTAGAATTCAAGAAGTCCGCTTAAAACTTTGCTAACTTCTTTGCCCATATTTAATAATTCATTAGTGCATTTCATTGCTTTTGAAATGTTTTTCTTTTCGAAACATTCAGCAAGTTCAATTAGTTTATCGTAACCAAGGTTACCTGTTACACTATTGATATCATCTACAGTAACTTCTTCATCACTTAATGCGATTGCTTGATCAAGATAACTTAAAGCATCACGCATTCCACCTTCAGCACTTTCTGCTAATGCAACGATTGCTTCTTCAGTAATCTTAACATCCTCTTTTTGAGCGATATTACGAACGTGTCTACTAATTTCATCAACACTCAATCCCTTGAAATCGTATCTTTGACAGCGAGAAAGGATTGTTGGTAAAACCTTTTGAGGTTCAGTTGTGGCTAAAATAAAGATAACATGTTTAGGAGGTTCTTCAAGTGTCTTAAGTAGTGCATTGAAAGCACTAGTTGTAAGCATATGAACCTCATCAATAATGTATACTTTATATTTGCCTTCACCAGGCAAGAATTTTACCTTTTCACGGATTTCACGAATCTCATCAACACCGTTGTTACTTGCCGCATCGATTTCAATAACATCAGGATTATTACCTTCCATTATCTCTTTACAAGATTCGCATTCGTTACATGGTTCACTATTCATACCATGGCTACAGTTAATAGCTTTAGCTAAAAGTCGGGCAATAGTTGTCTTTCCTGTTCCCCTTGGGCCACTGAATAAATATGCATGAGTAATTTTACCAGTAGCAAGAGCGTTTTGTAATGTCTTAACAACAACCTCTTGACCGATAACCTCATCAAATCTTTGTGGTCGGTATGTACGATATAATGCTTTGTATGCCATATAACTCATCTCCTATCTAACAAATTATAACACAACTTTGATTTTTTTGAACTACTTTTTTAATTTTGTTGGTCTTATTAAACAATCCTCACCATAGCCAATTAGATCAAGTCTATGAGCCTTTTGTAAGGCTTCTTTAATCAAATCGTAGTTTTCAGGCTTATAAAATTGTATCAATGCTCTTTGCATTGCTTTTTCGTGAGGATTTGTGGCAGTGTAGACTTTTTCTAATGTCCTTGGGTCTACTCCTGTATAGTACATACAAGTAGATAGTGTACCCGGAGTTGGGTAAAAGTCTTGTACTTGATCAACGTGAATATGATTCTTTTTTAGATACTGTGCCATAATGATAGCATCACTTAAATCACTTCCGGGATGACTACTCATCAAATATGGGACAATATATTGATTCATATTAAGCTTTTTATTAATCTCATAGAACTTCTTAGTGAAATCTTCATATAATTTAAAGCTAGGCTTTTGCATATATCTTAATACTTTATCGCTAATATGTTCAGGAGCAACACGAAGTTGACCTGATATATGATATTTAACTAATTCATTAAAGATTTCATCATCTTTATCATACATCAAATAGTCATATCTTATGCCACTACGAATAAAGACCTTTTTAACGCCTTTAAGGTTTCTTAATTCTCTTAAAATATCTAAATATTCTTTATGACTAACTTTAAGGTTTCTACATTTTCCAGGGAACAAGCATTTTCTATTAACACATGCACCGAATTTATCTTGTTTATCACATGCTTTAATATAAAAGTTAGCAGTAGGTCCCCCAACATCGTGGATATATCCTTTAAATTCCGGATCTTTAATCATTAGTTTGGCTTCTCTAATGATTGATTCTTTACTTCTACTTTGAATTATACGTCCTTGATGAAAGTTCAAAGAACAAAAAGAACAACTTCCAAGGCATCCGCGGTTAATTGCAAGTGAGAATTTAACCTCTTTGATTGCGGGTACGCCTTCTTTATACATTGGATGGTATGTTCTTTCATAATCAAGTTCATAAACACTATCAAGTTCCGCTTGAGTTAGTGGATATTGTGGTGGATTTTGAACAATCCAAACACCATCATATTTTTCGACTAATGGTTTAGCTGAATAAGGATCAGTATTATCATATTGAATATTAAAGCTTTTAGCGTATGTTATTTTATCTTCCTTGTCTTCTTTAAAACTAGGTAAGTAAATAGCATCGCTTGGAATATATGCTTCATTTTTAGTTTTATATACTGTTCCTCTAATATAAATAATATCTTTAACATCTAAGCCACTATTTAGGGCATCTGCCACTTCAACAATTCCTTTT
>LVBR01000108.1 GCA_001604495.1 Acholeplasmatales bacterium Tener_01
AAGAAAATCATTCTAAAAATCTTGATTCCTTTTAGTTTTCTATGAAGTAGTATCGCAAGTAGCAACGAGAATATTAATACTAGTGGTACTACAACCGCAACATCTAATAAAGTATTAAGTATTGCTTCAACATGATCTGGGTTATCTTTAAAGATTTGTGTAAACTGGAAGAATCCTAAGCCTTCAGTAATAAAAGTTGATGAACCATCGATGATTCTTGAACCAGAATACTTTGAAAGTGCCATTCTAATTGATTCAACAATTGGTCTTGCAGCAAACAAAATAAATCCTAAAATCCATAGACTGATAAACATATATCCTGATACAGCTTTTTTGCCTTTATTAGAAACACGTTTTTGGTATTTATTATAAAGCCAACTGATACCAGTATATTTACCAATAAATCTTAGACCTTTTCCAATCCAAACGGATAATTTACAACGAACAAATTCGCTAATCTTTATCCATATATTTTTAATAAATCCTTTTACTTTACTCATTAGTGGCCTCCTTTAACATAATAACTATAAGGGGCTAAACTAATGCCTTCACAGCTTACATCTTTATTATTGTAATTGATATATATAATTATACCATTACTATAATTACATTTACAAACACCACTATCTAAATAAACATGATTAATCATCTTAGCATCAATCACATTCTTTAGGGCATTGTTTGTTTTTGTATACATTCTAATCATCAAATCTTTCCATAGAGCATATTCTGTAGAATTTAAGTATTCATAGTTTGTATAACGAAGTTTGTAAGCTTCTTCTTTTGTAATAATGAATGATGGATAAATGTTATATTCAATCATTCTTAATATTGCAAGTTCATAATCACTTACATAATTAATATTAGGTAAATATTGATTTACACTTCCACTAAGTAGTAGTGACATAAATGGAATTGAGTCAGTCTCATAAATGTATTTATTTGACTCATAATAAGCATTGTAATAATTAGTCATGTATGGAAGTAAGTAACTATTTGGTTTTTCACTGCTTAATGAGTAATTTGATAATTTCTTAACTTCTTCTATTACTTGATTAATCATTTGCGTTCTATAAGTTGCCAAAGAACTATAGCGATATGAATATGCCACATTAATATTATTTAAGTTAAGACTACTAATACCTAAGTTTTCATATCTTTTATCTTTACTTGTAATAATACTAGATAGTTCAGTTGGCAAAACATAATAGCCAAGTTGTTCCATCGATGACTTTTGAGTCACTTCAAATGGTGATAGACCGATCTTTTTAACAGTCTTATTACCAAATCCATAACTATTTGCTACATAAGGATTAATTGTATAATCAATATAATAACCATTTTCTTTAATATAATCATTTAAAACATCCAACTTACTCTTGCCACCTAATAGGAGTGATGTACGAGCGGTTGTAGCACCTTTGTTAAAGTAGCCTCCACGGTTCCAACCTAAATAAGTGATATTGAAGTTTCCTACTCCTTCTTGTTCTAAATCTTTAATAATTTCAAGGGCATCAGAGTATGTAGTCATTGTTACATAGTTTTTACCAAATAGACCTGGTTTATAATCAATTCCTAAGATCTCAAGTCTAAGTGCGATGTCATTATCATTAGTCTTAACATCGTTAAGTCCTAAACTTTCACGATATGCTTCTGCCATACCAACATAGTTAGCCTTATCACCACTTAGGAATGAGTAAGTTAAACTATAATCAGATGGATAAGGGTCTTCATTTAATAAATACATTGATCCTTGTGACATATTAACAGTGAATGTGTCACGAACATAGTATTTAAAGAAAGTCGTATTAACTGGTATTAAACTATATTTATAAGGATATGAGTGTAGTTCTACTGAACCAACTCCACCAGTTGCTTCACACAAGAAACTTGCTTGATTATAGCCATGATTTACACCATATATTGGAAGATTTAAGTATCCATTATCTTTGATATAAGTTGAAGTACTATAATCAGTAAAACTATAGTCACTGCTATATAATTTCTTAATATAGGCAGTTGATGATTCATTTTGATTATATCTAATTAGTGCTCCGCTGCCATCTGGAATGAAGCTATAACCATTAATCTTATAATTTTCACTTCCAAAATAAGGGAACAAGGTAATGCTTTTTAATCTATAATCTGTTGGAGTTTTATTTAAACTTGTACTAGCTGATGCTGTCACAGTTTCTCTTTCTTTTATAGATTCATAAGGAACATTAACCATTAATTTGTCTTTATCAATACTAACTTCGATCTTGAATGATATTACATATTTACTAGTTCTAGTATCTGTAATAGCAAAACTAACATCGATTTCAAACTTCTTATTTGGAACAGTTACTTTCATTTTACTTGATCCAACTTGAGTACTCTTTAAAGTTGATAGATAAGTTAATTCTTTTGATTGAATTTCACTCTTTGTATCAACAACATAATATTCAATAGATACACCAGAATCCATCTTTGCTTGAATCGCAGGAGTCAACGATTCAGATGCCATATTGTCATATGTACTATACCATGTGTAGCCATTTGCTTTATCGTAAACTGCTATTCCACATGTATCTTTTAAGTAATAAACAATCAAATAATCATTCTCTAACGCTTTAGTGTAACCAGCTTCAATTAAACTGTCACGCTTATCAACGATTTCTACTTCCCTGGTATCTTCTTTTTGGGTAAAGAAATTACTAGTTTGTTCAAGTTCATGAAGTAAATCAACACTACCGCTTGCTCCCCTAAAGTTAATTGAAGTAACTAAGGCAGTGATTACTACTAAGCTTAAGGATAAGATAATTTTCTTTAATGTTTTAACCACGGAAAATCACCTCCTTAAACATATCAACAAAGAATCCAAATAATTGGGCAAATACTAAATAAAGTAGAATTATTGCGATTATTAAAACAAACATCATTAATGCAGTTAATAAGAAATTAACAATTGTCTTTTTAACTGAGAAGTTGTGAGTCTCTTTAATAACAACAAACAATAATACACCAGTCCACATAAACATCACTACAAGTGGGAAGTAATACAAGAATCCTTCATTTAGTGTTAAAGCATTAGATACTAGAATAATCCAAGGCATTACCACAACAATTGGCATTAATGAACCCATAGTATTAATAGCAATTGATTTGAATGATCCTTCACCACTCATAAGTGAAGATATCAAGTAATTACTAACAATGAATAAAACGATTGGTAGAATTACTTTTGTAAGTTCTTTAAGTAAAATAGTCTTTTCTAGTACTACATCAGTAAATAAGAAACCAGTAAATACTAGTGATAATAAATATATTCCAACAACTAGTGCTAATACTATAAAGGCATTATAAAGTTTAATTCTTTTATCATAACGAACGTAGTAGACTGCATCCATCGGATGACGAATAAACTTAAACATTACCAAGATACTTTTAACTTTTGGCCTTTCACTAAACCTCTTAATTGGTCCAGTTACAAATTCTAAGTAGTGGTAGCGTTTATTAGTTTTACTAACAACAATTACAACTACAAATAGTCCAACTAAAACAATTGCAACTTTAGTGATATTTTGCATAATCCAAATGTTTCTTGCTTCCCAGAAGGCTTCAGAATACTCTTCTTTAGCGTTAGCTATTTCAAACTTTTCCATAGCTTTAGTGTAATCACGCTCTAAGTAATATGCCATTCCAATACCTTTATGAGCAAGGTCAAACATTGAATTGTATCTTAGTACTTCTTCCCACAACCCTTTAGATTCTTCATATTTACCACTAATATAAAGTTCTAAGGCGTTATGAACATTGAATGTAAATTCAGTTTTTCTAAATACTTGAATACTTCCAGCAGTGTCATCCACAACATATAAGTCGTCGTTTGAGGCAACGGCTATAGCAGATGCTGATTGGAATAGACCAAGTTGGTCATCATTTTTACGTCTACCGGCAAATGAAAGTAACAAATTTCCTTCAATATCGTATTCAGAAATGGTTCCACCAGCAGTTAAGGCATAAATAGTCTTATGATGTGATGCCCAAGAATCTACGAAATCACTAGAAACAATCATTTCATTTGAGTAGAAGTTAAGTCCGCCAATATTTACTTTTTTTAAAGTGTCACCTAAACCATTTTGAACAATAGTTTGAGTTACTGTGTAAATATATCCAGAGTCATCAAGCATGACATTTTCTGGAGCAGGAGCAATCTTTTTTGTTAGAATAACATTTTCATTTTCACCATAGAAATATTTCTTAACCAAATCAATAAATGTACCAGTTGAAGAGTTTGGGGCAAAGAAGTTAAGGAAACGATTTTCGCTATTAACAAGTAATACTCCATTACTAGAACCATGAGATACGATATACATCGTATAGTTCTTATCAACTGCTATTTTCATTGGACGATATAAGAAATCATCTACTTCCATTAAAGCGCCACTTGGACGTGAGTATGTTCTATCAAGTGTAGCTACTTTATTTTCTTTATCAAAGTTATAAATTGCAATTTTACCACTGCTATTATCTAAGGCATCACCAAAGTCCGCAACATACACAAATTCATCACGAACAAAGATACCATTTGGTTGAATTAAGTCACTGCTTCCAAATTCAGTAACATAAGTCCAACTTTTATCTAAAACTACAATTCGCTTATTTCCAGTATCACATACATAGAAATAATCTTCACTATCGATAAATAAATCTTTAGGGCCTTTAAATGTTTCAACCTCACCATCTTTAATAAACTCTTGGATGTTTTGAATTGGGTCATACGCTCCTTGAGTTTCAATAACTTCTCCGTACCTATTAACGGTACGTGTAGTATATGGCGCACTTGCATTAACATTGACTGATGCAAATGTGGTTAAAACAACCATTACAATGATCAATATATCAACTATTAAGCGGTATTTTTTCTTCATAATTTCACCTACTTAATACCTGAATATGCCATTGTGTTCATAACTTGTTTTTGTAAAATGATGAACAAAATCAAGTTAGGCATAAATACTATTAGACTTGCGGCAGCTTGAATACCTTGAGCAGCTATTGAGCTTGTAGCGAG
>LVBR01000109.1:0-1656 GCA_001604495.1 Acholeplasmatales bacterium Tener_01
TATATTTTTTAATTGTATTATATACTTCTAAAACATCTTCTTTTTTTGTCATAAATGATGTAACAAATCTAATCTTTTGCTTTGTTTCGTATTTTTCCCAAACTTCACAACCAAACTTAGATACTATAAAGTCTGCTAAATCGTTACTTAGTGTCACAAATAGTTGATTAGTATAGATTTTTTCAACATCAAGATTAAGTTTATTTAGTAATTCTTCTAAATACTTAGCGCAAGAATTAGCATTTTTAGCAATTTCAAAATACAAATCATCTTTAAATATTGCTTCAAATTGAATGCCACTAATAAAGCCTTTAGCTAGTAGTGCTCCTCTTTGTTTAATAGCAAAGCGGAATTCTTTTTGTAAGTCTTTATTATTTATTACTAATGCTTCACCAAATAATAAACCATTCTTAGTTCCACCAATATAAAAGGCGTCGCACAGACTAGCAAATTCTTTTGGATCTAAATCATTTGTACTAGCTGTAAGGGCACAAGCAAGGCGCGCTCCATCGATAAATAGATATAAACCATTATCTTTACAAACTTTATATAATTCTTTAAGTTCATTTTTTGTGTAGATTGAACCAACTTCAGTAGAATTAGAAATATATACAAGCTTTGGTTTAACCATATGTTCATCTGTGTGATTCTTTAAGATATTTAATACATCACACCCATTTAGTTTACCGTTAACGCCATCTACTAATAAAATCTTATGACCAGTTGCTTCAATACTTCCAGTTTCATGAACATTAATATGAGCGCTTTTAACGCCTATTACTGCTTCATAGCTTTTTAAAGAATGGGCAATAAATGTAAGGTTAGTTTGTGTTCCACCTACTAAGAAATAAACAGAGCTATCAGTCAACCCAAATCGATCTTTAATTATTCTTTCAGCATTTTCTGAGTGACTATCTAGTCCATAACCAATGTTTTGTTCATTCAAACTGTCACTAAGCGCTTTTAATACATTCTCGTGGCAAATTTCACTATAATCATTTCTAAATAATTTCATCTTAGTATCCTCTTAAACTAGTATTAGGGATTTTTTCTTTTAATATTTCTAAATACTTCTTAGCATCATCCAAATTAACTTCGTGAAGATTATCACAAATACATTCTCCACTATTAACAAACTTTTGTAAGAAATATCTCTTTGCTCCTTTAATCATTTCACTAATTTCAATAATGTCATCCTCACTATGAAGTTCATTAACTAATGTTGTTCTAAACTCATAATCAATTTTACCACTAAGTAAATAATTCATAGTTTCTTTAATATTTTCAATTAATGAAGGATTATTTTTTCCGATAGTTTTATTGTAACTAGTAAAGGAGTTTTTAACGTCCATTGCCACGTAGTCAACAAGGCCTTTTTCAACTAATCTTTTTACCATTTTAGGATTAGTTCCATTGGTATCTAGTTTTGTTATAAAGCCCATATCTTTAAATAATTTAAAGTAAGTATCTAAATCATTATAAAGAGTTGGTTCACCACCTGTAATACAAACAGCATCAACTATTTTTTGTCTTTTAGTTAAGTATTCCATGACTTCACTAAAGTCAAGTTCTTGGTTTTGGGTAGGATTAAGTACTAGGGAAGAATTATGACAAAATGGGCATAAAAAATTACATCCCCCAACAAACAATGTGCAA
>LVBR01000109.1:1710-1988 GCA_001604495.1 Acholeplasmatales bacterium Tener_01
CATTTCGCTTGCTTTTCCATCGCATCCAAGTACAAATTGAATCTTATGTTTAACAGTTTCACGAACATTGTTTCTTCCATCTGTTAAATATTGACGTGGGTCAAAATGATCTGGATGTTCATCAAAGTGTTTACGTATGGCAGCTGTCATGCCAAGGCGTAAGTCTGAGTCAATATTGATCTTACATACACTGCTTTTAGCAGCTTCACGAAGCTCATATTCAGGTATACCAATAGCATCTGGCATCTTTCCACCATGTTCATTAATAATCTTTACAT
>LVBR01000110.1 GCA_001604495.1 Acholeplasmatales bacterium Tener_01
CTTCTTTACCTAGGAATTATATTTATAACATTTCAGAGATTTATCGCTCTTCCACAATTTTTAAAAGATGTAAGTGAAATATCTTTTAATGGGATAGTGAATACATATATCTATTTGGGAGTATTTTGTGCCTTGGGGGTTCTTTTTATCCTAGCGTATTTTTTAAAGTTTAAGTATTCAAGGATTGCACACAGTTACAAACGAGCTTTTGATAAAAACGATAAGCTACTTGAAGCGAGCAAGAATAAGATACTTAATGAGTTTACTAGAAAATACAAAGAGGCTTATAAATACTATATGAGGAATATTCAAAAGAATGACTTTTATATCCCTCTTGGTATGGATGGAATTGGTGCAGGTGAAAGAATTGAAGGATTTACAAACATGGTCGAAAAGACTATGAGTCTAAAAGACAAATACGATAAGAATCAAGTCGCATTAAAGATTTTGAAATATCCAGTATTTATCTTTATCATCCTATCAATACTATTCATCATCGGTTACGTTGGTTATATGTACTTAACAAAATAAAACAATCATCAAATGGAGAGAATTATGGAAAAAGAAAATCTAAAAGAAAAAGAATTAGAACAAAATGATGAAGAATTAGAAACATCAACTGATCACTTAGAGAGAATGCGTCGTCAGATGCAAGCTCGTAAGCAATTACAAGATGATTTAGAAAACACTAATAGTCCATTAAAAAAAGATGATAAAGAAGAGCCTAAACTAACTAAAGAAGAACCTAAGAAAGATCAAAAAGAAGTAAAGAATCTTGAGAAGGAACTTAAGAAGTTAGAAAAAGATAACAAAGAACTAAAAGCATCAAATAAAAAACTAGGAAAACGTCTTGAAAAATGCGAAGCTGATATTAATCAAGCAAAAGATGAAAACGCATCTTTAAAGAAAGAAAAGCAAGCTAATGAGAAAGTTGTAGCACAAGCAAAAGAAAATAAAGATGCCCTTAATCAAGCTCAAAAAGAAAACAAGTCACTAAAGCGTAGTGTTGAAAGAAAAGATAAGAGCATTGCAACTTTAAAGAAATCTAAAGATAAAGCGCAAAGAGACTTAAGAGCTGCTAAGCGCGAAAAAGATAAAGCATTAAAAGACGTTGAAACTGAAAAGCAAAATGTCTTAGACGAAAGAGAAAATACAAATCAAGCTAAGCAAGAAGCAAGTGATTTATATAACACTTTAGTCAATGAAAGAATTGAAGCTGAAAAGAATCAATTCGATGCTTATTCTTCTAAATTAAATAAGCTTGAAGAAGAAAATAATAAGATTAGTAAAGAGATGAGTCAACTTAAGAAGACTCAAAATGCGGAAATTAGAAATCTTAAGAAACTTCATAAACAAGAATTAACTGATTTAGAAGATGAATATGATGAAGAATTAGAAAAGAAAGACGAAAAGATCAAAGAACTTCTTGGAAAACACAAACAAGATATCGCATCAAAAGACGAAGAAATTAACGATTTAAAGAATCAACTTGAAAACCGTCCAGCGGAATCTACAAGTGATCCAAACTACACTAATGAATTAAGACAACTAAGAAGTGAAATCTTAGAAATCAGACGTCGTGAAGAAGTTGTTAAGTTCGATGACTTTGAGGAAATAATTGACCCAGAACTTCGTATTAAGATTCGTAGTGTTAGACTTGCAAAGAAAGATTTGATTGAAAACACTAATCAGATTAAGAATAAATATCTTAATAAATTAAACGATTTAGATGAAGAAATCAATGAGTCAAGCGATAACGATGAAAAGCTTAAACTTTTACAAAGTGAAAAAGAAGATTTACTAGCTGAATACAATGATTTTACTAGTGATACTAATGAAAAGAGAAAACACATTGAAGAAGTTGAAGCTGAGTTATTAAATGAATACTTGATCTTACTTGTTGGAAAGAGAAAAGAAACTCCTGATCTAACAAAAGAACTTCTTCAAAAAGAAATCGATGAATTAGAAAAAGATATTGAAAGAAATAACAAGAAGTTAAAGATGATTCATGACAAGTTAACAGAACGTCAAGAATCTCAAAGAAAAGTTGAAGCCCTAGAACAAAAGATTACACTATATTCATACACAATCGATGATTTGAATAAGTTGACTAAGAACTATCAAGAAAACAAAGAACAAATTGCTAAACTTAACGAAGAACTTGAAGGATTAGATGAAGAAAAGAACCGTAGTCAAGTAATTCGTCTAAAGGCACAAGTTCAAGATCTAAAGATTAGTCAAGAAAACTTAGCTACAAAGATCGATGATGCCAATGGTTGTATCCGTGAATTAGCTAAGAGCGATAGAGTTGACTACTACATTCGTTTGATTGAATCTATGGAAGAATTAAATGAAAAGACTAGTGAACTAAATCAATATGGTGAGTCTTTGAAAGCTAAACTTGATGAAAAGAAAGAGGAACTTAATCGTCTACTTGAAAAAGAAGGTAAGTAATAAATGATAATTACTATAAGTAGTGAGATTAAAGATATTCTTCCTAATTTCAATGTCCTTGCCTATACAATGGATGTTAAACTACTTGATAGTAGCGTAATTGAGGAAGAAATAAGAAAAACTGAAGAAAGAATAAGTGAGGAATACACATTAGAGGAAGTCTTAAGTATTCCTCTTATTAAAGAGGCGAGAGACTCTTATAAAAAGCTAGGAAAAGACCCTAGTAGATATCGCCTTGCATGTGAATCACTTCTTCGTAGAATTGTTAAAGGGAATAAACTTTATCGTATCAATAATTTAGTTGATGCAGGTAACATTTTATCAATTGATTTAAATCGTAGTACTGCTGTACTAGACTTAGATAAAATCGAAGGTGATATCACAATAAGAATGGGAAAAGAAACTGACATTTATGAAGGCATTGGTCGTGGAATTATAAATGTTAGTAATATCCCTTTGTATTGTGATAATATTTCACCATTTGGCTCCCCAACAAGTGATACCCTAAGAACTAGTGTCAACGATAACACTAAAAAGATTTTACTTATGATCATTTGTTTTAATTCTATGAATGATAAGGATGAGGCAAGAGCTATTGAGTTATTCACAAAGTATTGTGATGCAAAGAATATTACAAAAGTAGAAGTTAGAAGGTAATAATATGGAAGAATCTAATTTTATAAAAACTATAATGGAAAAAGACTTAGCAAGCGGCAAGGTAAAAGAAATCGTTACACGTTTCCCACCTGAACCAAATGCTTATCTACATATCGGTCATGCTAGAGCAATGATCACTGACTTTGAGCTTGCAGAGTGCTTTAATGGCAAGACTAATCTTCGTTTTGATGACACTAATCCTGCAAAAGAAGACAGTGAATTCGTTGATGCAATTTTGAAAGATATTGAATGGTTGGGATATCACCCTGCAAATATCTTCTTTGGAAGTGACTATTTTGATCAAACATACGAACTTGCAATCAAATTAATCAAAAAAGGTTTAGCTTATGTTTGTGATTTGAATCAAGAAGAGATTGCAAAGTATCGTGGTGACTTATCACATCCAGGAATTGACTCACCTTACAGAAATCGTAGTGTAGAAGAAAACTTAAAACTATTCAATGAAATGCGTGAAGGTAAATACGCTGATGGTGAAAAAGTACTAAGAGCAAAAATTGATATGGCTCATCCAAACATCAACATGCGTGACCCAGTTTTATATCGTATTTTACATATGCATCATCATCGTCAAGGAGACAAATGGTGCATTTACCCAATGTATGATTTTGCCCATCCAATCCAAGATGCCATTGAGGGAATTACACATTCTTGTTGCAGCTTAGAGTATGATAATCATAGAATTTTGTATGATTGGGTTGTTGAAAAGTGCGAAATGCCTCACGTACCTCATCAATATGAATTTGGTAGATTAAATATTACCAATACTATTATGAGTAAAAGATATCTTCGTGAACTAGTAAATAGTGGCAAAGTTACTGGATATGATGATCCAAGAATGCCAACTTTAGTAGGACTTAAGCGCCGTGGCTTTACAGCTTCTTCAATCAAAGACTTTGTAAAATCAACTGGCTTATCAAGAGTTAATTCAACAATCGATGGTGAAATGTTAGATCATTTCTTAAGAGAAGATATTAAACTTAAAGTAAATCGTATAATGGCTGTTAAAGATCCTCTTGAAGTAGTCATCGATAACTACGAAGAAGGAAAGATTGAATATGTTGTGGCTGAGAATAATGCTGAAAATCCAGAACTTGGAGAAAGAAAAGTAGCATTTGGTAGACACTTATATATCGAAAAAGAAGACTTTGTCTTAGAAAAGCCAAACAAACATTATAAGCGCCTTGCTTTAGGACTTGAAGTACGTTTGTATCATGCATACTTTATCAAAGCTAATAGTGTTGATTATGATAAAGATGGAAACATCGTTTGCGTACATTGCACATATGATGTAAATACTAAATCTGGTAGTGGATTCAATGAAAGAAAACCTAATGGTACAATTCAATTCGTTGAAGCTACAACTGCAAGAAGTGCTATTTTCAATTTATTTGAACCACTTGTTTTAGATGATGAAGATGAAACTAAGAGCTTCTTAGATAGAATCAATCCTAATTCATGGACAAGGATGAAAGGTTACGTTGAAAATTGTAAAGAACATTTTGATGAATTAGAAAGATTCCAATTCATCCGTGATGGTTATTATGCAGTCGATAAAGAATCAAAGGATAGTGAGTTAGTATTTAATCGTATTGCACCACTTAAGTCATCAATTAAATAGGAGTAAATTATGCTAGAATTATTAAATGAAGCCCAAAGAAATGCAATATTAGAAGTTAATGGACCAGTTATTGTTTATGCTGGTGCCGGAAGTGGAAAGACACGAACACTTACTTATCGTATTGCGTACATGATTTTGGAAAAGGGCATTAATCCATCTAATATTCTAGCTATTACTTTTACTAATAAAGCCGCAAATGAAATGAAAGAAAGAATTAAGAGTTTAGTAGAGTTTGACTACTACGCTTTAACCGTTTCAACATTTCACTCATTGTGTGCAAGAATTTTAAGACATGAAGCATATCTACTTGGATATGAAAATAACTTTTCAATTATCGATGAAGATGATCAACTTAAAGTGATCAGTGATTTACTAACAGAAAACAAAGAAGATAAAAGAAAAGCCCGCATGTTACAAAAAGCGATCAGTTACAATAAATGTTTTGAAATTAAAAGTACTGATCCATGGGAACGCGACTTAAGCGAAAAGTACGAAGAAAAAATGAAAAGTAGTAATCTACTTGATTTTGATGATTTACTACTTAAAGTTAAAGAGTTATTTATAGAACATAGTGATGTTTTAGAAAAGTATCGTAAGAAGTTTCAATATATCTTAGTTGATGAATTCCAAGATACTAATAAAACCCAATATCAACTTGTTAAAATGCTAGCACTAAATCACAGAAACTTGTTCTTAGTTGGTGATGATGATCAATCAATTTATGCTTTCCGTGGCGCCAACTACGAAAACATCAAATTGTTTAAGAAAGATTTTCCAGAACACACTAGTTTCACTTTAGCGCAAAACTACCGTTCTACTCAGTTTATCTTAGATGGGTGTAACCGCCTAATTAGTCATAATGGTGACCGTGAAAAGAAGAATCTATTTAGCGACGTTAAAGGTAGCGAAAGTGATGTACAAGTGTATGAAGCATATAATCAAGAAGATGAAGTGC
>LVBR01000111.1 GCA_001604495.1 Acholeplasmatales bacterium Tener_01
GTATTAAGTTACGAAGGAACACTAAATCGTTTTATGATTGAATTTGATGAAGATTTTATGACTACTGATTTAAAAGAAGTAGTGATTAATGATGAAGTAATTTACATAAATCAAAAGGATTCGATTTTAAAATATATCTTGTTTTTACTACTTGCCTTCATTTTAGGCCTTATTATTCCCGTTGGAATAAAGATGGTTTTAAAACGTGTAAAATAAAGTGCTAAAGATTATTCTTTAGCACTATTTCTTTTTACTATCTAGAAAGAAACAACTGGTTGTGATATAATTTGTATATTAAATAAGAGGCGTTTATGTTAGTGAATTTGTACACGGAAACTGAATATTCATTACTTCATTCTCCTAACAGTATTGATTTGTTAGTTAGTAAAGCTAAAGAGTATGGTTACACTTCTTTAGCAATCACCGATACTAACAATATGCATGGAGCAATTAAGTTTTATAACAAGTGCAAACAAAATGGTATTAAGCCAGTAATCGGTTTGCATTTTGTTAAGGGCGATATTAATTTGCTTTTATTTGCAGCAAGTAATACTGGTTATGTGAATTTGATGAAGCTTGCAACCCTTGCGGCTACAAAATCTTCTGATATTGATAATTTGAGTGATCTAGTAAGTTACAGTAAGGATGTTATTGCGATTATTCCTTTTAGTGAAGCGCCATTTTATAGTGATTATTTTGTTGATAGAGAATTATTTATCAATAGTATTAGAGATATTAATAAAGTGTTTGATGATGTATACTTTGGAATTAATCTTCAAACAGTTATGAGTAGGGATAATGCAAGTGGAATTATTAGCCTACTTAAAGAAAACAATATAAAAGTATGCGAAATTAACAAATGTAGTTACATTAATAGTGATTATTTTGATAGTTATGTTTATTTAAATAGTATCCGTCAAGGTGGAGAATTATATCAATATAGTGAGATTGATATGAATCTAAGCCTGTTAACTAAACTTGAAAAAGAAAGTTTATATAGTGACTATTTAGATGCATTAAGCGAATCTATTAAAATAAGTGAAGCGTGTTGTGTAGAGATAGGGTTTGATGGATTTAAAACTCCTAAGTTCGATAGCACAATAGATGATAAAAAAGAATATTTATATAAGTTAAGTAAACTTGGTTTAAATAAACGCCTAGCCAATAAAGAAGGTAAAAGAGAAAATAATGATGTTTATCGTGACCGCCTGCTTTATGAACTAGATGTTATTACTAAGATGAACTTTGTTGAATACTTCTTGATCGTTTATGACTACGTTAAATACGCTAAGACTAATGGTATTTTAGTTGGACCAGGTAGAGGTAGCGGCGGTGGATCACTTGTTGCTTATAGCCTAGGAATTACTGATGTAGATCCAATTGAATATGATTTGATGTTTGAAAGATTTTTAAATCCTGAAAGAACATCAATGCCTGATATTGATGTTGACTTCCCTGATGTTAGACGTGATGAAGTTATTAGATACATGGGAACTAAATATGGCACTAGTAATGTTGCGCATATTTGTACTTTTGATTCATTTGGAGCCAAGAGTGCTATTAGAGATGTTGCTCGTGTA
>LVBR01000112.1 GCA_001604495.1 Acholeplasmatales bacterium Tener_01
TGATAGTAACCATATCTTTTTCTTCAAGTTTCTTAGCAAGTTCTTCTAAGAACATATCAGTTACCAATTCCACTTCTTTTTTTGTTATATTGAGTTTTTCACTGATAGTAGTTATATACTCTTTTCGTTTCATTACTATAATCACCTTATTAAAAGTATAACATTAAAATAGATTTTTTCAACATGAAAATTAATGAAAGTTTTTCACAATTTAGTTTCTTTTTAGCTAACAAAGTTTTGAATCAGATATCATAGTTTTATTTAACATCCTAAGTAATAATAATAGGCTAAAAAAAAGACATACTACATTTTAATAGTATGTCTTTTTGATAGAAAACGACCTAATATTTTATAGATCTTTAACTATATCACTATTAATATTATATTTATTAACAGTTTCTTTTGATTTGCTTTCCTCCATCTTTTTTCTTTCGTTAAATAAATCATAATCTACTTGAGTACTTAAAAGATATTTAGCGGGATAGCCTGTTGCTTTTTCAAACTCTAGAGCAATTCTTGGAGTAACACTTCTTTTACCATTTATCAATTCGCTGATGACTACTTTACTCATATTCATTTGACTTGCTAACCATTTTTGTCTCTTACCCATTGATATGAGCAATGATTTCATTACTGATCCTGGGTGAACTGCATAATCCATAATTAACCTCCAATTATTTCTTATAATGCTTGCTTATTTCTATAATTCTTATCTCTTTACAATATTTATCAATTAAGAAAAACAATAATCTTTCAATAAACTTTCTTTTCTTCGGTATTATCCTAATAGAATACAAATTGCTTCCTTGTAGCTTTTCTAAATTATAACCCTTAAGAGATCCAATTGTGTGAAACTCTAAGATTATCTCAACTTTACTAAGTATTTCAATCAAAACTTTAAGCCAAAAACCAATTCTTTATTATACTTAAAGAACCTCTCCATTTCATTTTCTTCAGAACAAATCTTCTCTATTCTGTTGTTTTCATAATAGATTTTAATATTGTTTCACCTCTTTAATTATATAATTTAATAACGTAAACGTCAATAAAAGTTCATAGTTTTTGTGAACATTTTTTTCTTTGAATTCATTTAATTCTTCAATTATATAATAGTCACTGATTTGTTTATTTATTCTTTTATTTAATAAAAAAAATGAGTGGGAAAACTCCACACTCATATTTTCTATTCGTTCTTTCTTAATGTAAATTTAATTGGAGAACCTTCAAATTCAAATGCTTGTCTAATTGAATTATCTAAGTATCTTAGATATGAGAAATGCATATGACTCTCATCATTAACAAACAATACAAATGAAGGTGGTTTAACATCATCTTGAGTTACATAATTAACTCTTAATCTGTTTCCATTAAAGATTGGAGGTTGATTAAAGATGATTGCATCTTGAATAACATCGTTAAGTAGACTTGTTGGGACGCGACGTGAGAAGTTATCATAAACTTCCTCAATCTTTTCTAAAAGCGTATGAACTCTTTCATTTTTGATTGCTGAAAGGAAGATTACAGGAGCAAAGTCCAAAAATGGCATTTGTACTTTAATCTTATCAGTCATCTTCTTCATTGTCTTATCGTCTTTATCAACAATATCCCACTTATTAACTACAATAATCATTGCACGGTTAGCTTCTCTTGCATAACCTGCAATACGCTTATCTTGTTCGTTAAGTTCTAGTGTGCCATCAAGTACTAATACTGCAATATCACTTCTTTCAATAGCACTCATTGCTCTTAAAACACTGTACTTTTCAGCATTTTCATAGATCTTGCCTTGCTTACGAATACCAGCAGTATCAATAACAACGAATTTCTTTTCGTGATATGTAAACATTGTATCGATAGCATCCCTTGTAGTACCTGGGATACTACTAACGATTGTTCTTTCTTTTCCAACTAAAGAATTTGATAATGTGCTCTTACCAACGTTTGGTTGTCCAATTAAACAGAACTTTATAGTTCCTTCACCATATGGGTCTTTTCTTTCATTAGGCATATATTCGATTACTTTATCAAGTAAATCACCAATACCAACGCCATGAAGGGCACTAACACCAATTATGTCGCTACAACCCAAAGAATAGAATTCATAGATTTCACTTAAAAATGAAACATCATCTACTTTGTTTGCGGCTACAATAACTTTCTTATCACTTCGATGTAGGATTTTCATTACATCGCGGTCTTCATCAGTAACTGATGCTCTGGCATCAACAACCATAATTATAACATCAGCTTCATCAATCGCTAAAGTTGCTTGAGCTCTGATTTCTTTAGAAAAGGGCTCATCTTTTAAGATGATCCCTCCTGTATCAATGACTCTAAATTCTTGATTTAGCCATGAAGCTTTGCCATAAATACGATCCCTAGTGATACCACTAGCATCATCTGTTATCGATAATCTCTCCCCAACAATACGATTGAAAAGGCTAGATTTACCGACATTGGGTCTTCCAACTATAGCAACAACTCCACGCATAATTTACTCTACTTTCTATCCTTTAAGTAATCGCCTAAAGTATTAGAAATCTTATCTTGAGCCTTTAAGTATTTACTATAGTTTTCTCTTTCGACTTTTTCTTCTGCTTCATTCATATTAACAACTAATCTACCCTTATTGTTATCGAAGATCTTAACTTTAACTTTTAATACTTCGCCTAATTGGATAGAATCAGCGCTTCTTGAACGGATACTTCCTTTAGGAAGGTAACCAGTTACTTCACCAAATTGAACTTTGAATCCATTATCTAAAGCTTTTAATACTGTAACGTCAACTACATCGCCAACTTTAACAGCTACCTTTTCCCAAGGATTTTCAGTTAATTGCTTCTTAGAAAGGATGATACGTTTCTTATTAACATCGATTTCAATAATCTTAGCTTCAAGTTCGTCGCCAACTTTAACTTCATCATTAATGTTAGCATCGTTATCCCAAGAATATTCACTCTTTGGTAAGAATCCATTAACTTCTTGTGCAAGTTCTAGAGTAATACCAGCATCTCTTATATCAACAACTTTACCCTTAACTACTTTACCAACTTCATTTTGGTTAACGAAATCACCAAAGAAATTAGGGATTAAAGCTTTTCTAGATAAACCAATATGGCCTTTTTCCAACTTAATAATTTGAACTTTTACAGAATCGCCTACATTTAGAACTTTTTCAACTTTAAATACTCTATTATGATCAATTTCA
>LVBR01000113.1 GCA_001604495.1 Acholeplasmatales bacterium Tener_01
TCTTTATCAGCTGGATTAAATTCAGCTAAGAAATCAACTTTCTCAGGAATTTCGCTTAGTATCTCAATTCTTGATTGAATTAAAACACCTAACTTATTGTAATCATATAAACCTTTAACTTTACTCTTTTCAAAGAAAGGAGTAGCAAGTTCCATGAACTTGTTAAATTCCAGCTCTTTGATGTATTCACCATTCAGCCATTTCATCTTAGCCTCATCAAAGATACTGCTACTACGTGATAGGCCACTAATTGAGAATTTCTCAATTAATTCATCCATACTGAACTTCTCTTCTTCGCCTTTTGGACTCCATCCAAGTAGTGCTATATAGTTAATAATAGCTTCAGGTAAGAATCCTTTTTCAGTGAAGTCATTGAAGTTAGCATCTCCATGACGTTTAGATAGCTTTCTTTGAGCATCTTTCATTATTGGTGTAAGATGGATATATTTAGGATGTTCCCATCCAAATGCATCATATAATAGGTTGTATTTTGGAGTACTACTTAAATACTCATTACCACGCATTACATGGCTAATCTTCATTAGATGATCATCGATAACATTAGCAAAGTTATATGTAGGTAGACCATCAGATTTAATTAATATTTGATCTTCTAACTCGTTATTTGGAACAGTCACATGACCAAATACTAAATCATCAAACTCACTGACACCCTCAGCTGGCATATTTTGTCTAATAACCCATTTATCGCCACGAGCAAGACGCATTGCAACTTCTTCTTTAGATAGATGCAAGCAATGCTTGTCATAACGTTTTATGCCGTTTTCGGTAGCTAGTGAATCAAGACGCTCTTTATCGCAGAAGCAATAATAAGCAGCTCCCTTTTCAACAAGCTCTAAGGCATATTTCATATATAAGTCTTTTCTTTGAGTTTGAACGTATGGACCGTATTCTCCACCTTGAAGTGGTCCTTCATCAACTTTGATGTTAGATTCTTTCAAAGTTTGGTAAATGATGTCGATTGCACCTTCAACTGTTCTTTCAACATCAGTATCCTCAATTCTTAATACAAAATCTCCACCATTTTGTTTAGCAAACAAATAACAATAGAGAGCTGTTCTTAAGTTTCCGATGTGCATAAAGCCTGTTGGACTTGGTGCAAATCTTGTTCTTACTCTGTCCATAATAAATACCTCCGTCTTTTATTCGTATACTATTGTACATATTTTATCATAACATCCTATAATTTTCTACCACTTTTTGTTTACAATAAATGACAATTCTGGTTACGTTTGGTTGCATTTTTATTTGTTATGTCCTTTTAATCTATAATGTTTACTATCTATTGCTAATATGGTATAATTATTCTCGAGGTAAAAACATGAAAACAGCTGTATATCCTGGATCTTTCGATCCTATTTCAAACGGACATTTAGATATTATTAAACGTAGTGCCAACATCTTTGATAAGGTGTATGTTTTAGTAAGCCTTAACCCTAACAAAAGATACTTATTCACTGAAACTGAAAGAGTATATATGTTAAAGGAAGCCACAAAAGATCTTCCTAATGTTGTGGTAGAGGCTAGTGACAGTTTGGTACTAGACTATGCAAAAAGAGTAAATGCATCAGTAATTATCCGAGGACTACGTAACTTTATTGATTATCAAAGTGAAATCACTTTGTTCCAATTCAACCGTTCAATTGATAACACTATTGATACATTTATCCTATTCCCATCAACTGATAATCTATTCTTATCAAGTTCTTCTATTAAAGAACTTGTAATGTTTGGTAATAGTATCAAAGATTATGTTCCTCATGGACTTGAGGATTATATTAAAACAAGAATATTAGAAAGGACAAATAAGCAATTATAATATGGCGAAATTAATCGGTGTAACACCAAGACTTTTAACTGAAGAAGGTGTTTTAAAAGAGTTTGTTAATACAACTTATGTTAATGCGATGAATAGTATTGGATTCAATGTTGTGATGTTGACATTAAACAATCCTAATCCTGAAGAAGTATTCAAATTATGTGATGGATTCTTGGTTACTGGTGGAAGTGATATCGATCCTAAATGGTTCGGTGAAGAAAACAAGGGAGATAGTAAAGAAATCGACCTTGATATGGACTTACTTGATAAACTAGTAATCGAATATGCGGCTAAAAATAAAAAGCCAATGCTTGGAATCTGCCGTGGAATTCAATCAATCAATGCTTTCTTAGGTGGAACTTTATATCAACATATTGGAAATGACCACCGTGGAATCAAATACGACCATGAAGTTCACACAATCAAGAATAGACTA
>LVBR01000114.1 GCA_001604495.1 Acholeplasmatales bacterium Tener_01
AGCATAATATTTTGCTTTAGGCGTTTTTATAATTCAAGCAGATGTGTATTATATATAATAAAAAAATGAAAGTAAACAATTATTTTAGTGCTTCATTTATTGCTATTGATAATTGATCAGCACAACTTGTTGTTTTCCATCCACAAGTATTTCCTTTAAGTAAGTTAGCTATTTCTTTAGCATCTTTACCTTCGCATAGTTTTGCAATGGCTTTAAGATTACCGTTACATCCTCCTAAAAAAACGATATTTGTAAGTTTTCCATCATCTGTTAAGTCAAAATCAATCTTTTGGCTACAAACTCCACTAGTTTTATAACTGTAATGTTTCATAATATATTCCTTTCTCTTCTTTTTGATTATTTTATAATAAATAATTATAAATAGCAAATACTTTGCTTAATTAAATTCAGCTCTTTTATTTTGGTCTTTAAAAAGAAGCGAAAAAAGTATATAATAATGTATAAGGTGAAAAAAATGATTTATTTAGATTATACCGCTACAACTCCAATGGATAGTGAAATTATAGAATTATATGCAAGACTTCAAAGAGAGTTTTTTGCCAACTCTTCAAGCTTAAATAAGCTTGGTCAAAGAAGTGATTACATGATTTCTAGATGTAAAGAAGACATATTTAATACATTAGGTATTAAAAATTATGATATTGTGTTTACATCTAATGCCACTGAAGCGAATAATATTGCAATACTAGGATACCTATCTAATTATAAAAGTGGTCACATCATCACAACAAAAATCGAACACCCATCTGTATTTGAAGTTTATAAACACTTAGAAGGTGTTGGATTTAAGGTGGATTATTTAGATATTGATGAAAATGGTAAGATAAAATTAGGTGAATTAAAGAAATTAATCAATAAAGAAACCTTGCTTGTTTCAATAATGTGGGTGAATAATATAATTGGAGCAGTTGAACCAATTAAAGATGTTATTGAAATATTAAAAGATTACCCTAAATGTCGTCTTCATGTTGATGGAGTACAAGGACTTTGTAAGGTTGAGCCTAATTTTGATTTTAATAAAATAGATTTTTTGACACTTTCTGCTCATAAAATCTACGGACCAAAAGGAATTGGGGGATTAATTTATAAAAAGAATCTTGAAATTGGTAAGATTATGTATGGTTCTAATGCCCAAAAAGGATTAAAACCCGGAACAATGGATGTTGGTTTAGTTGGATGCATGTGTAAAGCAATTAAAAAATACTATCCATTAACAGAAAAACATTATGAATATGTTAAATCATTACAAGATAGATTAATAGAAGGACTTAAAAAACTAGATAGAGTACATATTAATTTAGTTGGTGAAAGTCCTTATATTACAGCCATCTCAATACCTAATATTAATGGCGAAACTATTGTTCATGCTCTTGAAGAGCGTGAAATATATGTTTCAACTGGTTCAAGTTGTTCATCTAAACTTAAAAAACCAGAAAAAACAATTATGGCATTAACTAATAATGAGAGCCTAGCCACATCTTTAATTAGAATTAGTTTGTCACATCTATCAACAGTAAGTGATGTTGATGCGTTAGTTTGTGCTTTGGAGAAGATAAAATGATTAGTTTGATTTTAGTAAGATACGGAGAAATGACATTAAAGAAGAAAAACTATCGTCAATTTCTTCAAATGATTAACGATAATATCAAAAGAAAACTACGAGAATTTCATAAGATTAAGTATTTTAATACTGATTATCGTTTTTATATTTATTTAAATGGTGAAGATTATCAAAAAGTAATTGAGAAACTTAATACTGTAAGTGGTCTATCTAGTTATAGTCTATGTAGTGAGACTAGTAATAACTATGATGATATTGCAAAACTTGGGATTAAACTAATCAGTGAATACAAAAAAACTGAAAGAGCATCATTTAAAGTAGAAACTAATAGGGCTGATAAGTCTTACCCCGCAACATCCATAGAAATTAGTCAAGAAGTTGCAAGAAGGATTTTACCAAATGTTAGTGGTCTTTATGTTGATGTACATAATCCTGATATTACTCTTAATATTGATTTAAGAAGTGAAGGTACATATTTGTATGTTGAAACGGTAAAAGGTCTTGGAGGATATCCGAGTGGAATGGCTGGAAGTGGCATTTTAATGATGAGTGGTGGTATTGATTCTCCAGTTAGTGGCTTTTTGGCACTTAAAAAAGGCGTGAATTTAAAAGCACTTCACTTTGCATCACCTCCATACACTAGCGATTTAGCGCTTCAGAAGGTTGTTGATCTAACTGAAGTATTAACTAATTATGCATCAAGCGGTGTAATTGAACTATTAGTTGTACCTTTTACTAAAATCCAAGATAGCATTCATAACAATGCTTCAAACATCTATATGGTTACTTTGATGCGTAGAGCTATGTATAAGATTGCTTCTTTGATTTGTAAAAGAGATGGAATTGATGTCATTATCAATGGTGAAAGTATCGGACAAGTAGCATCTCAAACATTAGAGAGCATGAAAGTTGTTAATGAAGTAACAAATATTCCTATTATTCGTCCTCTAGCTACATTTGATAAAGAAGAAATAGTAGATATTGCAAGAAGAATAAAGACTTTCGATATTTCAATTAGACCATATGAGGATTGTTGCACAGTGTTTGTTCCTGAACATCCAATTATAAAACCTAATTTGGAACTTGTTTTGAAAGAAGAAGCTAAATGTAATTTGGATGATTTAATTAAAGAAGCCCTAGATAACATTGAAACTATTAAATTAGATTCTGTTCACAAATACAATGTATTTAGCAAGAATGATGAATTTGATCTTTAAGGAGTAAAACATGGAAGAAAAAGAATTAGAAAAAGTTAACGAAGAAGAACAAGAAAAAGTAGACGAAGAATTAGATGAAGTTAACGAAGAAAACAAAGAAGAAGATACAGCTTTAGAAGAAGAGCCAACTAAGGAAGAAAAATTACTAGCAAAGATTCATGAAGTTGATATCAAGTTGGAAAGATTAGAAGATATTGTGGCTGAAGAATTAACTCTTGATCAAGAACAAGAATATGTTGCACTGAAAAATGAGCTTAAAGAATTAAAGAAAGAACTAAAAGAGTTAAAGAAAGAAAACAAAGAAGAATCAAATTCTATTTGGGATAAGATAAATATTCCATATATCATCTATGCTTTTATTGCTTTTATCTTTGTTTTATATCCTATTGGACCAATGATTAGTGCATATTATGCTAATCTATCATATTCTTTAGTTAATATGATTAACGAAAGTTTTGAAATGAGCGATAAACTATTTGATATCGTCAATTTCATATTCTATTTGTTCTATTACTTAATCTTTATAGTTATCGATTTAATATTCTATTCATTCATTAAAAAGAATAAAGTTAATAAGTGGTCAATGATTATAATTGTGGCTGTACATGTTATTACATCATTTATTTCTGTTTTAACAATTGCTGAGGTATTCTTCTAATAATGAAAAAGATAACATCAGTTAATAATGAATTAATAAAAGAATTATCAAAATTAA
>LVBR01000115.1 GCA_001604495.1 Acholeplasmatales bacterium Tener_01
ATCCAGTTTCAAACAAATCAAATATATCAAACTCTTCTTTTGATCTAGAATAATAAATTGTTGTTAATGAAGAGCAATTGCGGAAAGCACTGAAATCTATTGTTTCAACAGAATATGGAATTGTAATCTCACTAATTCCTTTGCATGCTGCAAAAGCAGCTTCTCTGATTTCTAATATTCCTTCATGTAAATAAATACTCTTTAAATTAGCGCAATTACTAAATAATCTCTCAGAGATAATAGTTAAATTATCCGGTAGTGCTATTCTTTGTAATGAATAGCAATCACTAAAAGCTCCACTATCGATTGTTACAACACTATTTGGAATTATTACCTCACGAAGTGCCTCACAACCACCAAATGCCGCTCCACCAATAGATGTAACACTATTTGGAATTACAACTTTTTCTAGTAATTTGTTTTGATAAAAAGCTCTTTTATAAATCTTAGTGACATTATTTGGTATTTCAATATGAGTATTACGACCAAGGTATCCAATTAGTAAAATATCATCATCATTTTTTAGTAAAATAAAACCATCTAACGTCTCAGTTAACTTTGATTCACTTTCACTACTTACAACTGATAAAGCGTTTAATGCAACTCTGCCATAATATAGTGAGCCACATGTTATATCTAACTCTGATTTATTGACTACTTCAATGATACTTTTACATCCATTAAATGCATAACTACTTATATCAGTTACGGCCTTACCAATTACAACACTCATTAAAGAAGTACAATCTTCAAATGCTCTTTTATCGATAGAATTAACACCATTGCCAATAACCAAAGTTAATAAGGAACTGCATTCTCTAAATGAGTATATTCCAATATGAGTAATACTATCAGGAATAATAACTTTCATAATAGATGTGTTTCCATCAAATGCCATATCCCCAATTTGTGTGACTTTAACCCCATCGATATACTCAGGTATCATTACTATTTTTTCATTACCATTGTATTTTGTTATTTCTAATGTTTTATCGCCTAATACTTTTGTAACATATTCAAATGTACTAACATCAATGTACTCCCATCTAGCTCTTAGGATAGTACTTTCAGTTACGATAAGTGTTGTTCCTTCAATCTTATTATCACCATTAAACCAACCGATGAAATTATATCCTTCCCTTGTAGGGGTTGGAAGTATAATCTCTTCGCCACTTTGAGCGCTGATACTATTAAATGTAGTTCCACCCAAACTATTAAATGATACAGTATAAATTTCAGGTTCAATAATCCAGTTAGCAATAAGTTTAATATCACTACTTACTATAATACTTTCACCATATACTTTTTCACCATCCAAAAACCAACAATCAAATATATAACCATCTCTTTCAGGAATTGGTAGCATCACTAAAGTATCAGCATCAACTACCATATCATTTATTATTTCACCACCTGTTGTATCAAATGATAAAGTGAATAAATTAATCCATCTACCAATTAATGTGATATTTTGATTGACTGAAATACTATCTCTCTCTACTTTTTCATTATTTATGTACCATCCATCAAAAGTATATCCATCTTTTTTAGGAATCAATAAATCAATTATAGTACCTTCTTTAATATCACTAATAGTATCTATAATCTCACCATCTATTTCATAGGTTACAGTGTATTTTTTTACTTTACATGAACAAGAAGAAAAAAATATTATTGAAATAAATAAAAGTATTAAAATCGATTTAAATAATGTCTTATTCATAGATCTCACCTAATAATAGTATATAAGTTTTAAGATAAAATTTCAATCTATTATTAAATCATATATCTTGGTAACAAAATAGACGATGTTTCCATCGTCTATATTTTAATGCGTATTAGGAATTGCAGCTGGGATTAAAACTTTTATTGGTTCTGTAGTCTTATCATAGTTATAAGCTTGTGAAGTAACTCTAACTTGATAAGTAATCTCTGTTGCATCATCTGGGAATTTAATTACTTGACCATTAGAATCAATTAGTGGTGATGAGCAAATTAATTCGAATTTGAATTCGTACAAATACTTCTTTGCATAATATTCAGCTTCGCACATCTTCTTAAAATATGGCCAACGACCAGCTTCACGCATAGTTTGAGGGCAGTTCTTTCCACTAAATGTGTTATGTTGTAAAATAGCATCTAAGCCTAAAGCTAAGTTACGTCTAACAATTATATCAGCACAAAGTTGTGCGATATGATGCCATGTTACTTCTAGTTCTGCTTCTTCACCAACTTCTGATTCCATTCCAATTGAGTTAGCATTTCCACCACAGTTAGATAAAGTCTTATAAGAATTACTCCACCAAGTACTACCAATTAAATATGTTCCATTTGATCCAATTCGAGTATTAATTCCTGTCATTGGTAGGTCACTTGTAGAAAATCTTGTTGGAACATTACTTCCACCATAGTTAGTAGGACGAACTAAAATGTCAGTTTTAACACCATTAACAACCCAATATTGGTCAGAGCTTATTGTAACTTCAGCATGTTGTCTGAATGGATCAGCTTCAACCCCAGTGTCTGTCCATTCTACTGGACGGTTTCCGTCCCCCGCATGCCAACCAGCCATGTCTTCATTTAAGCCTTTATAGATTCCGTCGCTACCAACACTGTAATGCCAGCTCTTTTCTTCTTTTTGAGCACTACCTGCTGCATAGTTAGCAAGTGATAAACCTGATGAGTTACCACCAGAGTCATGAACTGTTATATACCATGTATTAACTCTTGGACCATAACAGAAATTACCACTTGATTGTCCATAAACACCTTCATAAGCTTTAGATGTTATGACAGTGAATTCTTCAAACCAATAATATGAAATAGAACCTCTTAAAAGTGTCCATGGCCATGGATCTATATTCCAGGAAGCATTTTGAACCCACTCATTAGCAACTTCACCAACGTTATACTTAACAAAGAATGCCATTGGATCAACATAATCAAGTGAAGTTAGAGTGATTGAAGTTGTTGTACCTTTACGAAGCTTACTTGTACATGTAATAACAACACTTCCACCTTTATAGAAACGTACATTACCATTTTTATCAACTTTAGCAGTTCTATCATCACTTGTAGTCCAAATAACATCACGACTAGCACCACTTGGCACAACATCATAGTCAAGTTTAATTTCAGTGTCTATATAAATCACTTCAGGAGCATTACTTGATAGTGTAATTGAAGTAGGTTTAACAGTATTAGCTTCAATTGTTATAGTAACTTGGGCTTCTTCACCAAATGGTGACTTAGCTTTAATTATTACACTACCTTCAGCGATTGCAGTAACTAAACCATTAGCATCTATTGTAGCAATATTTGGTTCATTGCTTTGCCATGTAGCAGTAGTTTCTTCATCATTTAACAAAGCTTTAAGTTGTAATTTGTTACCCGCAACAATACTACTTGCTCCACTTATTTGGAAAGTATTAGCTAAAACAGTTACCTTAATTGTCTTTTGTAAATCACCGCACTTAGCAGTAACAGTTGTACTACCTTCTTTTAGAGCGGTAATAACATTACCATTTAGTGTTGCTACATCTTTATTATCAATTGTAAATGTAATTGGATTACCAGTATTAGTTGATGCTTCAATTTCACCAGTCATTCCAACTCTTAAAACAACTTGTTCTGGTGCAATTAGTTCAGGAACCAAGTTTGCTTCAACTCTAATTGTTACACTTGTTGAAATTAGGCTACCGTCTTTAGCAGTTGTTTCAATCATTACGATTCCTTCTTTTAAAGCAACTAATTTACCATTTTCAACTTTAATAATACTAGAATCATATGATTATTAGTAGCGTTAGCTGGAGTAACAGTAACAGTAGCGTTCTTAAGATCAAATTCTTCACCAACTTTTAATGATCTTGGAAGTCCATCTACTTCAATTTTATTAACTTTAACATCTTCTACTACTGGTGGGTCAACAGGCGGATCATCTGGTTTTGGTTCATCGCCACCGCACCCCACAAATAGTAAA
>LVBR01000116.1 GCA_001604495.1 Acholeplasmatales bacterium Tener_01
TTTATAAGACTGATAAAGATCGTTTTAATAAAATCAGTAGTGATTTACTAATCACAATAGATTTTAATATATCAATATATAAAAAATAATGCATAAAAATATGCATTATTTTTTTTCGTCATTATGAATTTTATCGATAAATAAGTGATATATTTCTCTTGTTACCATTGCATCTTCTAAAGCATCATGAGCTTGAGGTTCTAAAACGACTCCAGTCATGTCTTCATATGTTTGGAATAAGCCCATTTCATCTTTATAATTATAATAATTCTTTATAAGTTGCATGATATTAATATATCTTTTCTTAAGTTGAATATTTTTAACATTATTAACTTTAAATGATGCTTCTAGTGTTGATAAATCACTTTTGCCCCAAGCAATTATTTTAGGATTATATTTGGCAATTAATTCTTTAAAAGAATTATAAAAATCAGTGTAATTAATAGCATTATCAAATTCTTCTCTTTCTCTTGATAAGAATTTAAGAGTTCTATTATTTAAAGTGATTCTTCGTTTTGGTTTAACAAGGGCACTTTCTTTGTGAATGATTTCACCAAGACTATTTTCAATAACAATTCCATATTGTACTATTTCAGCAATATGAGGAATTGATTGATAGTAAGCAGGAAGCGAAAATTCTAAATCTAAAAACATCCTATTATCTAGTTTTTCAAGAAGCTTTCCGGTATCAACTCTAATTGTGTTGATATCATAGTAAGTAATCTTACCACGAATGTTAGTTTCAAAGATTTTTTCGAAGTAGTTAACATCATATACACAATATTCACCATTCATTCTTCGATCTTCTTTTACATCAACAAAAACGTAAGGCTTTTTCTTGAAATAGATACTAAAATCTTTGAAGACTTTTCTAGTCATATATAAATATACTAGTCTTCCACCTTCATCAACTCTAATAATTCTTTCATCACTTATTGTTTCGATTAACTTTCCATATATTCTCATAACGACACCTATAATGTGTTTATCATATTTGATAAATCGCAATTATCTTTTCTTTTTGTTCTTTTGTTAATTTAAGCTTATCTAATTCTTCAATAAAGTTTTCTTTACCGATGATTGATAATATTTGCATCTTCTTTACTTTTCCGATGCCCTTTATGTTATCTAAAATACTATCCATTGTGTTTTTACCATGAGTAGTCCTAAAGAATGTTATAGCATAGCGATGCACTTCATCTTGAATTGCTTCTAAAAAGTAGAAAAGATCACTTCTTTTTTCAATATAAATCTTTTTATCTTTAAATAATAGATGATCTGTTTTATGATTATCATCTTTAACTAAACCAAGAATCGGAATATTTAGTTCTAATTCATCTAATGCCCGTGTTGCATAGTTTACTTGGTTTATAGCACCATCCATGATAATCAAATCAGGCATCTTACTACCTTCTTTTTTAAGACGAGAGTATCTTCTTTTAACAATCTCATACATTGTTTTAGCATCATCTGCCCCAACAACTGTTTTAACTTTGAATTTGCGATATCCTTTTTTATTTTTAACACCGTCAACGTAATTAACCATAGCACTAATACTATCATATCCTTGGATATTTGAATTATCAAAAGCTTCAATTGAATGAATTTCAATTCCAAGTAGATTTGATAGTTCAGTGTTTGCTCCGGTAGTTCTGCTATAGTTTCTTTTTTCTTTTTCTAAAAGAATATCAATCTTTTCTTTAGCGTTATCAGACACTAAATCAACAAGTTCTTTCTTCTTTCCCTTCTTTGGAAAGATTATGATATCTTTTATTCTTTCATCAACATAAGAAATATCGCATTCTGGTAGTAAAATCTCTTTAGGAATAGGGTTATTATTAACAAAATAAAATTCACCAACAAATTCCACAAACATCTCAATACTATCTTCCATAATATCAAATAAGAATCCGCTACGTTCAACCATTTTCTTATTTCTAATATGGAATATCTGAATACTGATGTGATTTTCCTTTATCGCATAGCCAAAGACATCAGTGTCAACCATATCAACTTCCATCTTTTGCTTTTCTTTTAGAATTTCAATCTCATCTAAAATATCTTTATATTCTTTTGCTTTTTCAAAATTGAGATTGTCACTAGCTTCATACATCAATGCTTTTAGGCGACTGACTTCTTCTTTAGTATTTCCTCTTAGAAAATGGGTAATCTTAGATGTCATTTCATCGTAAGTTTTCTCATCTACTTCATTAATGCAAGGAGCAAGGCACTGATTTAGATGATAATAAAGACATTCTCTTTTAGGAATCTTATTACATTTACGAAGAGGATAAATCTTATTAAGAAGTATTGCCACATCTTTTGCGGCTTTAGAATTAGGGTATGGACCATAATACTTAGCCTTTTTGTTTAAATCGCGAGTGTAATAAATTCGAGGATGACGTTCTTGTGATATACAAATATATGGATATCTCTTATCATCCATAAGCATTATATTGTATTTTGGACGATGCTTTTTAATCAAATTCATTTCCAAAATGAATGCTTCTTTTTCACTTCCAGTAATGATGTACTCAAAATCGTTGACACAACTAACCATCTTTGTTGTTTTGGCATCATGCGCCCCAACAAAATAGCTTTTAACTCTGTTAGCTAAAATCTTGGCTTTCCCAACATAGATTATTTGATTGTTTTCATCTTTCATCAAATAACATCCAGGTTTTATTGGAAGACTCTTAAGTTTTTCTCTCACAAGTTCAGTCAATTTAGGCTCCTTTAATTAAAGAGCCAAAAGTGTTGGCTCTATAAATTTAGATTCTTTAATATACTTTCGATTTTATCTCCGTATTCCATTGATTCATCATACTTAAATTTTAAATCAGGAATCTTTTTAACTTGTAGACTTCTACCCAAGTGACCTCTTAGCATACCTTTAGCTTCTTGTAAAACTTCTTTTGTAGCTTCTTTTTGCTCATCTGTTCCATACACAGTATAGAAAACTGTAGCAATTGATAAGTCACCTGTCAAATGACAATTAGTAATAGTAACATACTTTAATCTATCGTCTTTTGCTTCCATAAGAAGAAATGTTGATAGTTCACGTACTATTATCTTTTCTAATCTTTCTTGTTTAAATGCCATATTAGTTCACTTGCTCCAATACAAAGGCTTCAATTCTATCGCCTTCTTTAATGTCATTGTAGTTTTCAATTGTTAGACCACATTCAAATCCAAGTTTAACTTCCTTAACATCATCTTTGAAACGTTTAAGTGAAGAAAGTTTTCCTTTATAGATTTCAATGTTATCTCTGATAAGTCTAACGCCGCATCCACGAGTAATTAAACCATCAGTTACATAGCAACCAGCAATTGTTCCTACTTTACTAGCCTTAAAGATACTTCTAACTTCAGCTTCACCGATATTCTTTTCTTCATAAACTGGGTCAAGCATACCTTTCATAGCAGCTTCGATATCTTCAAGTACTTTATAAATGATGTTATATAATCTGATTTCAACTAATTTATCCTTAGCAAACTTCATGATTGCTGCATTAGGTCTTACGTTAAAGCCGATGATAACTGCGCCTTCAGCTTCAGCTAAGATAATATCAGTTTCTGTTACACTACCTACACTGGCACGAAGGATGTGAATTTCAACACCTTCAACATTGATCTTTTCAATTGAATTACGCAATGCTTCAGCAGAACCTTGAACGTCACACTTGATAATTAAGTTAAGTTCTTTGCCACTATTAGCAAGTGTTGTTTGACGTTTGAACTTACTCATTTCAAGTTCAAATGCTCGCTTACTTCTTTCTTCAGCGATAAGTCTTGCGGTCTTTTCATCTTCAAATACCATAAATTTGTCACCAGCTTGAGGAACATCAACTAAACCAGTTACTTCTATTGCTTTACTTGGTAGAGCTTGTTTAATGTTTGTGGCTACTTCGTCACTCATTGCACGAATCTTACCAAATGTATTACCAACAACAACTGGATCTCCAACCTTAATAGTACCATTCTTAACAAGAAGGGTAGCAACAGGTCCTCTTCCTTTATCAAGCTTAGCTTCAATTACAACACCCATACCTAAACGATTTGGATTAGCACGGTAGTTTTCCATTTCAGCAGTTAATAATATCATATCAAGCAAATCATCAACACCCATTCCAGTTAATGCTGAAATTGGCACGAAGATTGTATTTCCACCCCACTCTTCCGCAACTAAGTTAAGTTGAGCAAGCTCATTTTTAACTCTGTCAGGGTTAGCTTGAGGTTTATCCATCTTATTAACAGCTACAATAATTGGAACTTTTGCAGCTTGTGCATGGTCAATTGCTTCTTTTGTTTGAGGCATTACGCCATCATCAGCAGCTACAACCAAAACAACGATATCAGTTACTTCAGCACCACGAGCACGCATTTCAGTGAAAGCGGCATGTCCTGGTGTATCGATAAATGTAATAAGTTGATTCTTTTTCTTAACTTGATATGCACCAATATGTTGAGTGATACCACCAGCTTCACCAGCAGTAACACGGCTATTACGAATTGTATCAAGAAGTGTTGTTTTACCATGGTCAACATGACCCATAATAGTAACAACAGGTGGACGAGGAAGTAAGTTCTCTTCATCGTCTTCGATTACTAATTCTTCGAACTTAGTAATATCTTCTTCAATCTTATCTTTCAAAGAAAAGCCAAATTCATCAGCTAATATCTCAGCTACATCTCTATCAATAGGTTCAGTTGCTGAAACCATATATCCAAGTTCAATAAGTTTCTTAACAACTTCACCAAATGATAAGTTAAGAGCACTTGCTAAAATAGCAGGGCTCATATTAGGCATATAGTAAACAACCTTTTCTTCTTGAGGTTTCTTCTTATCTCTAATATTACCTTGACGTTTTTCGTTCTTTTGACTGCCTTTCTTCTTACGAGCATTCTTGATACGAGTATATTCTTTATCTTGATTTACATATTCATTATATGCATCATCATATACTCTAGATAACTCAACTTCTTCTTTAGGCTCTTCCTTTTTCTCTTCTTTCTTAGGCTCAGCTTTAACTACTGGTTTTTCTTCCTTCTTAACTTCAACCTTTTCTTCTTTCTTAGCCTCAGCCTTAACTACTGGTTTTTCTTCAACCTTTTCTTCCTTCTTAGCCTCAACCTTTTCCTCTTTCTTAGGCTCAACTTCTACTTTCTTAGGAGTTTCCTTCTTAGGTTCGGCTTTCTTCTTTACAGGCTTAATGTCAATTTTATATCTTTTACTTAATTTTTTAACAACAGAATCGTTAATGTCAGTATCTAATGTAGCAACAATACCAACATTCTTAAGGATCTTTATTAACCCTTCTTCAGTCTCAATCCCGTTTAAAGCTTCTAAAATATCTTTTACTTTCATAGACTATACCTCACTTTAAATTTTCCAAAAATGCTTTACAAAATCCATCATCAGTAAGTGTTATTATTTTCACCATTCCTTTTCCTAATGATTTAGATAATTCTTCACAATTAAACTCCAAAACAAGTGGAGTGTTGTAAAAGAAACACTTCCTTTGGAAATTGTCAATTGTTCTACTTGATGCATCACTTGCCACAAGAACAACCTTGCATTTTCCACTACGTAGATTCATTAGTACATTCTCTTCACCACATACGACTTTCTTAGCACGATATGCAAGTCCTAATAAATTGAGTGCTTTTTTTCTATCCATCAATTACTCACCCAACATTTTGATTAATTCGTCGTATATTTCATCGCTAACGCTTGCTTCTAGATATTTATCTAAGATTTTCTTCTTTCTTGATAATTCTATAGCTTCCATACTCTTACTTAAATAAGCACCATGGCCATTAAGTTTTCCAGTTAAATCGATTTTAATTTCTCCTTCAGGTGTACGAACAATCCTAAACATCTCTTTCTTAGGAAATTGGTTGTTTGTTGCAACGCACTTACGAAGGGGGATTTTCTTAGTTTTGTTCATATTCTCACCTCACTATTTCAAATCTACGTTATATGAAAATTTAATTCCCTCACTTGTAGCATCAGATAATTTCTTGATATCAATCTTCCAATCAATTGCATAAGCAGCTAGTCTTGCATTTTGTCCGCTCTTACCAATTGCAAGTGAATATTGATCATCTTGAACAATAACTAAAGCTTTTCTTGTCTTTTCATCAGCAATAACACTTAAGCATCTCGCAGGAAGTAGTGCTTCACTAATCAAATCAACAGGATTGTCTTTCCATGTAAAGATATCAATCTTTTCATTATTCAATGCTTCATTTATTTCTTTAATTCTTAAACCGCCATGACCAACACATGCACCTTTAGCATCAACACCAGGTTTTGTTGAAAGAACACCAATCTTTGTTCTACTTCCTGGGTCACGAGAAATTCCCATAATTTCAATACTTCCATCAGCAATTTCTGGAATATTGATTTCAAATAATTTCTTAACAATTTCTCTACTTGTTCTTGATAAGAACACTTTTGGTCCTTTAGTAGTCTTATCTACTTTAACGATATATACTTTCTTACTATCTCCAATATTAAATTCTTCACCAGGTAAAGCTTCTGTTAGAGGCATTGTAGCTTCACAGTTTGCACCAATTAAGAATGTAACAAAAGTATCAGTCTTAGCTACAACTTTAGCATTTAATACTTCTCCAACTCTTTCAAAGAAGAACTTATATGCTTCTTCACGTTCTAATTCTTTAAGTCCACTGATAAGTGCTTGTTTAAACTTACCAGCATTCTTTCTACCAAATGTGTCAAGTTTAATTTCTCTTTTAATTTTGCTTCCAACTTTAACTTTAGCTCTGATTTTTAAAGCATCTTCAAGTAAAATTTGTCCTTTTTTGCCTTCTTCAATTTCACTAACAACTTCGTAGTTATCAGTAAATCTTACTTTTTTCTTTTCAAAATCAACTTCAGTCTTAATTTCACCTTTGTATTCTGTATCTCTACAAGCAACCGCAACAGCAGTTCCAACTTTCTCTAATACAGCGTCGATATCTAAACCTCTTTCGTAGGCAATACTTTCTAATGATTCAAAAAAATTCTTACTTGTCATAACATCCTCCTAAAACTTGACAGCTAGTCTTACTTTCTCTATATTTTCTTTATTGATTTCAATCTCTTTCATTCTTCCTTTTAGATTAACTTTGATTTTAAAAACATTATCATGATAATCTAATAAATCACCATACACTTCATTTTTATTTAATACTTTTTCTTTAGTATAAATACAAATATATG
>LVBR01000117.1 GCA_001604495.1 Acholeplasmatales bacterium Tener_01
ACATTGTAGCGCTTTTCTAAATCGCTTTTTCTAACTTCATCAATGAAATCCAAATATTCCTTTATTGGAATATATTTTTTATCTTTGTAATGATTATAACTAAATTCATCAGCCTTTAGTTGATATAAAAAACTAAATTCTTGGAACTTATGGGTATGATCAAGTAGATAAAATTCATCTACACCTCTCGTAACCCCTGTTGTAATCATTTTAGTAACAACCTCTAAAGAATATGGTTGCTTATGAAAATGAATATGGACATCTTTCATATTTACAAAAAGAATGAGTATAAAACTCATTCATATCCTTTTTAATTGCCCCAACTACTCATTAATGCTCTAAAGAAAGCATCACCGATTTGGTTGTAACCATTGCTACTTGGGTGCATACCCATAGATGTACCAACATATTCTTTTACTGATGAGTTTGTGTTATTTACATTTTTATTTTCATATGGCATATTCCATTCGCTGTCAAATTGACCTTTTACGTCAACATAACGAAGCCAACCAGCATAGCCATCCATCTTTGTCCACTCTTCTAAGAAGTTATCATATTCTTGAATACGAATTTGTATTCCATAGTTGTCACTATATTCACGACTAATTTCGTAGTAACTTCCAAGTCCGGCATAAGTTGATGTTAGTGGAATACTCATTAGTGTAACTCTAACACCAGGGAATTCTGAATGAATTTGGTCAACTAAAGTTTTTGCTGATTGTAAGAAAGCACTACTAAAATCATAAACTCTAGTTGATGTGAAGCCATTAAATGTCATTAAAATATAAACTTCATCAAATCTTTCAAGATTATTTCTTGTTAAATAACTTTGGAAATTAAGTCCGCTACCATCATTAAATGGTGATTTTGTTGAAGAATCATATTTATTAACAAATGATGACCATTGCCAGCCTCCACGTCCTTCATGCTTTACAGTAATTGTTGAGCTAGCACCAATTGCACTTGAATGTGAAGATGAAACTGTACCGATTGTTGTGATAGTTCCGCCAGCTGCTTGGAACTTACTAACGCCACGAGCAATCCATTGTCCACTTGATGTTAGGCTATCACCGATAACTAAGATTTTCTTGTTTCTTGTTGTAGTATTAGATACAACCAAAAGTTTAGTTGTGTCACTTCCAAGTAAAACGCCATTATCATCTAAAACTTCAATCTTTAGATTGTAAGTTCCAGTAGTTTCAGGTTTAAATTCATAGTAACGATTGAAAGTATGACCTTTATCGCCAGTAACTCTAATATAGTATCCATATGGATCTTGTGCTTGAATAACAGAACGATAGAATAATTGGAATGTATCACCAACTACTAAGTAATACTTATCAGCAAGATTAACATGAACTAATCGCTCTTCAGCACCACCAATATCACCAAGACTATCTTCAATTGATGAAATCTTTCCACTTACTTCTTGGTAATTATTGTCAACTTTAGCGCCCAGTGAAGTGGCATCGTTTTTGATTGCTGCAAGCTCATTTTGAAGTCCACTAATAATTTGGGCATTACTCTTTAATTCGTCTTCTAAACTCTTAATCTTTGCACTGTAATCAGTTACTTCAGGCGAATCTTTTAAAGCTTCCTCTAAAGCGATAATCTTTGCTTGATTAGCACTTAATTCACGCTCATAATCAGCTAATTTACCATCTGTAGCTTGTTTGTATTCATTAATTTCAGCTTGTAACTTTGCAAGTTCTTGGCTATTATCTTCACCACACGATGCTAAAGTAACACAAATAAACAATGCTAAAACAAAAACAAATAATGATTTAAAAAACTTTTTCATGTCTATCTCCTTTATTACCATGATT
>LVBR01000118.1 GCA_001604495.1 Acholeplasmatales bacterium Tener_01
GGAAGTAGTGACTCAAATCTTATGACAAGTTATATGCGTCCACTAATGGAAGATTTAGGCATTGATTTGTGTTTATCTGGACATGACCATAGTTATAAACTAACAGAAAACTATTACAATGGTAAAAAGTCAACAGTAGATGGTCGTGGAACTTATTATTTAGAAGTTGCTGACACATATACTATAGATACAAATCCTGTAAGTGCTCTACTTAATATCACTGATACTTCAATTGTTGTTAAACTATATTCATCTAATAGAAATTACTATGGTCAATTTGTTATAAACCAAAAGAGAACAAATAACTATGCTGATAATTCTTTAGATAAAGATGAATTCATGAGCAAACTAAAGATTGAAGCTAATGATAATGATTATACTCAAGCATTCATAACTGTTGATAAGAGCGGATATGGAATGGTAAATACAGTTAAAGTTTATAATGGATCAACATTACTACTTGATCAATGGGCTGATAGTGATTTATACAATAAATACACAATCAAAAAGCTTACAAAAGACACTGATTACAATGTAAAAGTTGTTGTTAGTTTCAAAGATGGAACTGAAAAAGAGACAAATATTGCCTTTTCAACAAAAGCATCTTATGGAACAATCGATGATATTTCTTTAACAGAAGGTAGTGACAAAATCACACTTAAGTTTACTCCAAACTTAAAACCACTAACAGAAAGTGTCAATGTTTATGCTAATGGTGTATTAGTTGAAAACATCGCTAAAAGTGCTAAATATGTACGAATTTCTAAAGATAAACTAGTTGATGGTGAAAACTTAATTGAATTTAAGGCAGTTGATGCAAGTGGTGGCGAACACTTGGTTGCAAAGTACAAGTATGGTGAAGCTGCTATTAATTATGAACTTAAAGTTGATGAAAAGACTATTGAGTTATTAAAGGATAATAAAACATCAATTGAATATGAAACTAACGGAACAGTAACTTTTGCATCAAACAATGAGAAAGTTGCTAAAGTTAGTAGTAGTGGTGAAATTACTGCAGTTGGTATTGGTGAAGCTTTAATCACTATCACACTAACTGAAACTGGTGAGACTAAGAATGTTAAGGTTTTAGTTAAGGAAAAGGATGTTGAGCCTGAACCAGAACCTATTGACCCAGAGCCACAACCTGAAGATCCTATTATTGAACCAGAGCCAGTTGAACCAGAGCCTGAACCAGAACCTGAACCAACTCCACCAGAACCAGTTCCTAGTAAAAAAGGATGCGGCAGTGGAAGCATTCAAATGGTTTGGTACTTAGCTAGTGCTATGGGATTAGTATTAGTTTTAAGAAGAAGACGTTATTTATAAAAATGTAAAGGTTGCCTTGGCAACCTTTTTTTATTGAGTGATAAATAAAATAAGAGTATAATATGGGCATAAGAAGGAGATTATTAATTATGAGTGATAAACGTGCTATTGGAGTATTTGATTCAGGAATTGGAGGAATCACTACTTTAGATAAGATTTATGATTTGCTTCCTAATGA
>LVBR01000119.1 GCA_001604495.1 Acholeplasmatales bacterium Tener_01
CTATCGCCACGGTCCTTCTTTTCTCTTCTTACACTTGAGAATACTCTAAATGACATAATAATAGGTGTCATTAGAATTGTCATAGAAGCGATTAACCAAATAGCAAGTAGGCTTGTTCCTTCTGCTCCTTTAATTGTATTTCTAATTGCGATATATAAAACAAATGCGGCTAAAGCAACTAGTAAATAAATAGTATATGATCTACGAAATAGATGGAATAAATAAAACCTCTTATGTAAAGTGGAATCATATTGACTCTTTGTTATTACTCTATTATCATTATTCTTTGTACTCATATTTTTTCTCCTATATACTCATCTATTATATCACAAAACGTCATTTTATAGAAGTGAAATCTATTGATTTTAATGAACAAAAATACTAAAATATATATAGATTTCGAAAGGTTTATTATTTATGAATAATGATATTTTAATAAAAGCTCTTGCTCTAGGTGAAAGAGTTAGGGTATATATTGTTCGTAATACCGAATGTAGTAACGAAGCAAGAATTAGTCATGACCTTTGGCCAAGTGCCGCAAGCGTTCTAGGAAAAGTTATGGCAATTGGCTTAATGATGGGAGCAATGCTTAAGGGAGACGAAGCTTTAACCATTAAAATTGATGGCAATGGCCCAATCGGAACTGTATGTGTTGACAGTAACGCTAAAGGCGAAGTACGTGGTTACACTGAAAGAAGCCATGTAAACTTCACCAACAAATACGGCCTAGATGATGTTACAACCCTTGGATATAATGGTTATATCGATGTAATCAAAGATTTAAAGCTTAAAGATTTATTCACATCAACCATCCCAATCCAAACCGGAGACTTAGCAAAAGATTTCACATACTACTTCTCTATTAGTGAACAAACCCCATCTGTAGTAACACTTGGAAGTAAAGTAGATACCGATAATAAAGTGATGGTCTGTGGAGGAATTATCATTCAACTTCTTCCAAATGCCCAAGAAAGTGATATCACCTACATCGAATCAAAATTAGATATTTTATCTAAAACTAGCAATCTATTACTAGAAAATAGCGACCTAGAAGAAATACTAAAATTAATTTTTGATAAAGACTATATCATCTTAGATAAAATGAATGTTAAATTCTATTGCCCTTGTAGCAAAGAGCATTTCAAAGAAGGCCTAGCAACTCTACCAAAGAATGACTTACAAGAGATGATTGATAAAGATGGTGGAGCTGAAGTTGTCTGCCACTACTGCGCTAAAAGATATAATTATACTAAAGAAGAATTAGAAGAAATATTAAAAAGGAGAAAATAAATGGAAATAAAATTTAACGAAAAGAAATTTTGGGAATTCACAAACGAATTGTTTAAGATTCCTTCACCAACAGGTTACACAACAAATGTAATTAACTTTCTAAAAGATGAATGTAAAAAACGTAACCTTAAGTGCGAAAGAATTGCTAATGGCAATTTGATTATTGAAATTAAAGGTAGTAGCGACTACACTTTAGGTTTATCTGCTCACGTAGATACACTTGGAGCTATCGTTAAAACAATTAACAGCGACGGAACTCTAAAGTTCAGTGTTTTAGGCGGACCAATTCTACCAACATATGACGGTGAATATTGTTACATTATCACTCGTGATAATAAAGTTTACACAGGAACTTTCTTATCAAATTCCCCTGCTGTTCATGTTTATAGTGATGCAAGAACTCTTCCACGTGACAGTGACAATATGCACATTAGAATCGATGAAGTTGTTAAGAGTAAAGATGATGTAATTAAACTTGGCATCACTAATGGTGCATTTGTGGCAGTTGATCCTAAAACTACTATCACTAATTCTAAATTCATCAAATCTCGTTTCTTAGATGATAAAATCAGCGTTTCAATTTTGTTTAGTTTAATTGACTACTTACAAGAAAACAACATTACTCCAAAATATAATCTTAAATTCATTATCTCAACTCATGAAGAGATGGGATTTGGAACAAGCTATGTGCCAAAGATGGATGCTCTACTTGCAGTTGATATGGGTTGCATTGGAAAAGACTTAGAATGTACAGAATATGATGTATCTATTTGTGCTAAAGATGGTGCTGGTCCATACAACTTTGAAATGACAAATGAACTAATTGACCTTGCTAAAAAGAACAATCTAAACTATGTTGTAGATATATACACATATTACTCAAGCGATGTTTCAGCTGCACTAAAGGGTGGCAATAACATTAAAGGTGCCTTAATTGGCCCTGGAGTTCATGCTTCTCACGGAATGGAAAGAACTCACCTTGATGGAATATTAAATACATTGAAGCTATTAATCGCTTATGTTTCTTAAACTTAAAACAATTCTAGGTTTTCTAGAATTGTTTTTTCTTATATTGTCCAAAACTTGAATTAGATTTATAATATTAATAGAGAGGTGGAGGTATTTATGAAAAAAATAATAATTATTTTGTTAACAATTTTATTATTACTATTTGCTTCATGCAAAGAGTCTAACCCAACTCCAATAGGTCCCGAGCCTCACAACCCTAATCCAATTAGTGATGATAATCCCGACCCTCAAACTAATCCAACTGACCCAACGAATCCAGATCCTAAAGAGAATGACCCGACTCAAACTGACCCAACTCCAACTGATCCGACTCCAACTAATCCAGTTGAAGAAACAAAGATCGATTTAGAAGTCGATATTAATAAATATCTTGATAAATCAATCTTCAATATGGATTTTGATTCATATAAATATGTAATAACTGACATTAAATATGCTGTTTATAGAGCAAAAGATACTGTCATCGTTTATGATGAAGCAAATTTTGTATTAACAAACATCTATGGTTGGGAAATAGGCGTTGATAAATATGGTAATGTAGTTAGTAGTGATACTAATGTCTCAGTCCCCGAAGGAGGATTTGTAATATCAGGTCACGGAACTGGTAATACTAAAGTAAAACAAATTCAAATCGGCGATTATGTACTATACTACGGAAACACGATTTACGTTTACCAAAACGAATATATTGATTATAATCCGGTTTTTACCACATTATATGAAACAATTAGTCAAATTGCTAATATAACTGATGTTAAAACATATAACGAAAATGTCACTATTCTAAATAATCTTATTCCTACTCTTGATAATTTCTATAATGGAGAAGTTTCTCAAAAAGAATATTTATTAAATGAACTTAATAAAATAAATATACCTAAAGAAGAAAAACCAAAACACATCCATTCATATAACTATTCACCAGTCGACCTTCTACCATATGAAAAATCCAGTAAAGAAACGTTTTATTATCCGTATATAACATTTAGTGGTCTAAAAAATGGTGGGCAACGTCTAAGAAATGATATGGTTTTATATAATGAGAGTAATCTTGTTGAAAGAAATACATCAGGAATGGAAATAGCAATTGATAAAGATGGATATGTTATTGAAATCAATAACTTAGTCAATATGCCAAGCGGTGGATATATTATTAGTGGTCACTTAGATTCAAGAGCATTCTTAGAAACTAATGTTTCATTGTACGATAAAATCACAGTTGAAGGTTCTTCTTTTACTGTTTATAAAGATTATATTCACGCAAAAGAAGTGGAGTATATCAAAAAACGAAATAATTTATTACAAATGGCAATAGATGCTGATAATAACGATATTCCTCATGACTATAATTATATTAAGTA
>LVBR01000120.1 GCA_001604495.1 Acholeplasmatales bacterium Tener_01
TTTTTGGAGTAAAAACTACTTGATGAAATTCATTAGGTAAATCACTTTCATGAATGTCTTCAAATTTGAATTTACCATTCATAAGCATCTTATGATCGCTTATAAATTGGTTTTTGATTAGAAACTTCTTAGGAACTTTTACTTCACTAGTTACTTCATCACGATCATATTTTCTAAACTTAAACTCAGTTAAAAGACCATCATAAAAAACTGCATATCCGTCTTTTTCATCTGTTAAATTACAGCGATAAAGTTCAAAACTAGAATTCTTAAAATCGATTTCCAAAATAGTAATTAGATCATTTTTCTTACAAAGATGAATTTTAGTCTTGCCACTTCCATAAATTTCAGGATATGGATAAATTACCTCTCCATCTTTATATTTTGCATAGTTTACTGAAAGAGGTCCGAATCTAGCATTCATTCCATTAGGCTTTTTATCTTTATTGAATTCACCAAAATAAGTGCTATATTCACTTTTATAAAAGCCAAAGCAAGGGCCACTATCTTTCTTATCGAAATCGCCCATGCAATCAGGAGAAATTATCTCCCATTTTTTAGATAGTTTACTTGCCATATTATCTACCCTCCCTCTTTATTGAAGAAAAGTATTTAAGGGCAGTCACAAATAGCTTTATTTCGTTCTTATAGCCTTGTGAACGCATTAAGTTAATGCCTATTTCCATTCTTCTTAGATAATCTAGTGGATAAATTCTACCAAAGTACATGTAAATTGCTCCATATACTTCTGGGTAATAACAATATTCACTATATATCAATACATCTTCCATGATTGGCTCTAGCTTACTTGAAATATCTCTTGTAACTTTCTTGTTTTCGCCTAAGAAAATATAAACTCTAAAGGCAAAGTAAGCATAAATAATCTTATGGAAGACATTTTCAGTCTCTTGATACTTTTTACTAAAGTCACATAAATCACTAATTAGATTATCAAAATTAGGATCAACATTATCCTTTAGTGCTTCTTCTAAGTAGTTATGGTCTTTAATTTGGTCGCTACTACCATTGCATAAAACGAAATCAGTAATTGGAGTAACATGGTAGTTTTGAATATAGTCTTTAAAGTCACCACCAACTAAGATGCCGTTTTCTCTAAATACATCAGCAACTAATACTGTAAGTTCTTCTTTAAACTTTTCATATTTTTTGTTTTCTTTATCAAAGAATAGATAAGAAAACATACCCGCAATTGGTACATAAATACCACTAGCATCAGTTTTACCATTAGATATTCTTGCTTGATAATCAAAACCAGTATCGATACATCTATTAACAAGTCTTCTTACTAGTCTTCTTGATTTAGATAATAGTTGATACATCAAGAATTTGTTATCTAAAAGATCGTTAAATGGAGTAAACAAACCACTAGATTGATAAATTATTGAACTTCTTTCAATAAATGCTAGCATATAAGCATCTTTATCTGAAACTATTCTACGATCTAAGTCAGAATTTTCTTCTAGTTCTTTAGCGTAACTTGCAATAACTTCATTAATTCGTTTAATTAGTGGATCAAATACTGAGAATCTAACGATATTTTTCTTTGAGAAACGCTCATCTATATCAAACTGTCTCTCGTAGATGTATTTAATCATACGGTAATTGCCACGATAATCATAAACTTCAATTGATTCATTATCGCCATAAGCATGATCAACCGCAAGATACAAACGATCTTTGTATGTGGCAGTTAGGGTATTTGTTAAAATCATGGCATTAGATCCGATGAATTCTCTAATTACTCTATCTGTGATTACTAGGCGGTCATCTTCTTTAGTTGTGAAAAAGCCTAAGAATGATAGAATCAATTCTTTTTCTTCTTCGCTTACTTCATTGTAATTAGCTAAGTAATGGCTCTCACGACCCATTAAGAATCTTCCAGAATTAATGATATTGTATTCAGTTAATCCTAGATTAAACATATACAAATCAAGAAGCGCTTCACTAAAGATAACTCTACCAAGTTTAGATAGTCTTGCATAGAATTCATCAAAGATATAAAGCAATACTTCATCAGTATTATTTTTACCTAGTAAACTAGCTAATGCTTTATTACCTTTTTCTTCCCCACAATAATTTAATATATATTTAGCGATATACATGTAATCACGAAGGCGAAGAGATGGGTTTGCGGTTAAAAGTGCCTCTTGGTTTATAGCCCTTTCACACTTATCCATAATCTCTTTAAAGATTAACTTCGGATTATCGTTTGCCATAATTTCAACTGCTTCTAAGAATTCACTGTTTTCTTCTTTTTGGGTGTTATTTGAAGTCAGTAAGAAAACATGAAGGTTTTCTGGTAAAGTCCTCTTATCAAACAAAAAGTGACGATAGAATGTCATTGAAAAATCATTGTCATAAGGCAAATCAATATCACTTATTAAAATATAAAGTGGTCTATTTAATTGTAATGAATATAAATCACACTTTAAAACTCCAAGTAAGTTGTTATAATGTGTCTCAACATCAAGTCTAAAGTCACTTATTGGAGTATCAGGGAATACTCCCTTGTGAGGGATATTATATTCATCTAGCTTTTTGTATATCTCTCTAACTAAATAATAGCCAGGAAAACTAGAAATATATGAATTCTTTTTAAAATCAATATAGATTTTGTTTCCATCAAGTTTACTTAGGGCATTTTTAAATAGCATACTCTTACACATAACTTTAGATGAGTAAACCATTAAAGCTTCTCTAAGTTCTTCTTGCTTAGCTATTATTCTTTCCACCTCTTGATATACTGGTGATTCATTAGAAAGATATGAGCTATTTTTTAATAATTCCTTTATTGATATTTGCATTGTATCTCCTAATTTTAGTCAAACATTACTCCAGGGTTTAGCATAATTGGAGTTTTCCAAGTGATACCTTTTTCAGCAAGATATTGTTGCTTTAAATCCCATTCTTCAAGGCATACGTCTTTAAGTTTTTTGTTTTTAGCAACCTTTTCTTCAACTTCATCAATAACTGCAAGGTATTCTGGAGTCATTTCTACAGGGTCATTATTAAAAGTACGACGGTTCTTCATTCTTTTTTGATAAATTTCATCAATTTTAGCATCGCAGATTAAGCCACTACCTTTAACTAAAGCTAATAAATCTTTGCAATCATCATCAACAAAGTAGTTACGGTCACGAAGTAGGTTTGTTAGAACAGTTTCTGCGTTCTTACAAGCGTTTTGATTCTTAAATTCCTTTATTAAAATGATTTTTAACTTTAATACTTTTTCAAGGAAGAATGCAGCAACACTCATTCTAGTTAAAGAAGTATATTCTTCAGCTAAGAAGTTATAGCCCATTACTGCTAAGATTAATGAATCTTCATCATTATCTAAGTTATCAGTGAATAATTCGTCAAGTCGTTTTAAATCAGGAATATCACGATATGTTGCGCCAGCATATTCGTGTTCTTTTCTTCCCCTGACTCTTTCAACGATTTCAACAATTTCTTTTTGGATTTTGTCACTATACATTATGAGAAATCCTCTACGATTCTAACCTTATCGAAGTCATTTTGATCTTCTTCATCAAAGAAGAAATAAATATAACCATCAAATGTAGGGAATAGTCCCATTTCATCATTATCCATTGGGTCTAATTGGAATAAAAGTTGAGCAGGTTCTTCACTAAATTGCCAATCTCCAGGGCATCCAAGCAACTTGTTACCTTCATCGTCATCTTCGCATTTTTCAAATTCTATGATGAAATCTTCATTGTATTGTTCTAATTCTGGAACCGCATCGTTAAATTCAGTTACTAAAACTTCTGGTTCACCTCCATAGTATTTAACAATTGGTCTCAAATCATAGATTCCATCTTCAGCATCTAAGAAGAAATATAAATAACCTCTATGAGGAAGAAGATTATC
>LVBR01000121.1 GCA_001604495.1 Acholeplasmatales bacterium Tener_01
GTAAGGGTATAGCTGTTCCAGAAATTTCTCCTTACCATTTTCTTCGTAACGGATAAGAGATTCTGTATGATTATGTTCAGTATCGACAGACCAGTTTTCGCTTCCGGAATGATATTCATTCCAGTTATCCAAAATTTCCGTAAGTTCTTTGGCTTCTGCCATAGTTTCAATATGTTCTTCTTTTAATTCACTATCTTCAATAGGGGTAGGGCTTTCTGGAATTGACTCTTCAAATCTGCTTTCGTCAAGGTCTTCGTCTTCTTTTTCTTCGCGTAGTTCCAGTAGTGATAATTTAGAAGTTTCATTTATGGATGGTGGCCAACCAGTATATGAAGCGCTACTTGGGGTACTATAGTATGTGGTATTTATATGTTTTATATGCTATATTGGGCATTTTACTATTCATCATAGCCCCACTAATCATCGTTCAATGGATCGTAGCTAAGTTTTTATTTAGGAAATACTTCACAAGAAGCGACCAAGAGAACTGGACAAGAGTTCCTAAAGTTGGCGACAGTGAAGAAGAAAAGATGTATGAAATTGGCGAAAGTTTCCATAAGGAAAACATCGACTACAAAGAAGATGTAGAAATTGATAGTGGAGAATATCACTTAGCAGGTGAATTTTATAACTTTGGTTTTAATAAAACTGTTATAATTGTCCCTGGAAGAAGCGAGTCACTTACATATGCATATTTCTTTGCAATGCCTTACAAAGATTGTGGTTATAATGTTTTAGCTATTGATAACCGTGGACACGGCTATTCAACAGGCAAAATCAATTCATTAGGACTTGATGAATATAAAGATATTCTTAATTGGTGTCGTTTTTTACACGATGAGAAGCATCAAGATAGTATCATTGGCCATGGTATTTGTATAGGTAGTGCCACAATCCTTTATGCAATAATTCACAATAAGGAAGAAGACTTAGGTGTTGACTACCTTGATGGAGTAATTGCTGATGGAATGTATGTCAATTTTGTTGAAAGTTTTAAAAACCATGGAATTGAAAAAGGCTATGAAAAAGGCTTAGTTCCAAAGATGTTTTTTAACATTATGAAGCGTAAGGCTCATGTTGATCCATATTTTGGACCAATTGATTGTATTGATAAATTGGAAAAACCTATTTTGTTCTTATATGGTAAAGAAGATATTTATTCAGTGCCAGAAATGAGTCAAATTCTTTATGATAAATGTAGTGCCCCTAAAAAAATAGTTTGGTTTGATAAAGGTGCTCATTCACGCTTAAAGATTAACGCCATGGAAAAATATGATAATGAAATAAAAGATTGGTTAAATAATATTAATAGTTTAAAGGAGAAGCAATGAAAAAATTAAGTAAAAAGCAATTAACTTGGTATGGTATTGCTGGTATCGGACCTAATATGCTTAACCTTATGGTTGGATCATATTTGTGTGATGCATTAATGGTTGAAGGTTTTGAAAAGAACGTTGAAAATTGGACTTATTTAAATAAGACATTAGTTGTCATTGGACTTTGGAGTATCTTTGTGTTTATCTCAAAGATTATCGATGGTATTATTGATATCCCTCTTGGATCTTGGACTGATAGACTTAAGACTAAATGGGGTAACCGTCGTCCAGCACTATTTGTTGGTATTGCTCTAATGACTTTGGCATTCTTTATGTTCTTAATTACTCCAGTTAAAGATCAATCTGTGTTTAACACAATTTGGTTTGGTTTCTGGCTAGCTGCATTCTACACATTCTATACACTGACAATGGTTACATATTATGCCACATTCAGTGAAGTTACAAAGAATGAAGTAGATAGAGTTTATTTATCAAATGTTAAATCAACAGTTGATATTATTTACTTCGTTTTAGGATATGCTTTAGTACCAATGATGGTTGGTAACTTTAACATTAGAATATTAGCTATCGCATCATTTACTTTAATGGCTTCAATGATTATTCCATTTGTTGTATTGAAAGAACGCTCAACATTAGATATCGATGTAGAAAGATATAAAGATGAACATCCAGAAGATGAAGAAGCTCAAAAAGAAGAAGCCCCAAGAATGTTCCAATCTTTGCTTTACACATTAAAGAACAAAGATTTCATCCTTTGGATGGTAATCTATGCCGCATTACAATTTGGTCTATCAATGTATTTGACTGGCTTCAATGTTTACTATAGTGGAACTATGGGATTTGAAGGCTTCAAAGTAACATTATGTAATATTGCGGGTTTTGGACCAGTTCCATTCACTTTAATTTTATATAACTTCATTTCAAAGAAGAAAGGATTCAGATTTGCCTTTAGATACTCACTAATTATGTTTAGTATCGGTATGCTAATTGGAGTATTTTGCCGTCCTTCAATTATCCCTAATGATACAGCAAGATTAATCGTATCTATTACTGCAAGCTTCATCTGCTCATTTGGTATTGGTTCATTCTTCTCTGTAAGTTATGTAATCCCAAGTCAAATCTCTGTTGATGAAAAGAAGAAAACTGGTGTTAGTCACCCAGCAATGTATTTCGCTGTTCAAGGCTTATTCTCAGCAGGAATCAGTGCCATTGCAACTGGTTTAATTTGGATCAATGTTAAGAATATCCCTGCAGGTGAATCATTCTTCCTAAATCCTAATGGTGGAGCAGGACTATTATTCTTGTTTGTAGCTATTGGATGTATCGTTGCTTGTCTATTCACAATGTTCTTACCTAAATCACTATGTGACGTTGGTAAAGTTAAAAAAGAAGAAAAAGAAGAAAAGCAAGAAGCATTAGATGCTGAATAATAAAAAATGACATTAATTGCCAGTTTAACACTGGCAATTTTTTTATAATGCGGCCTAATTGCAATTTAATACTTATTTTGTTATAATAGAATAATAAAAGATAGGTAACTCATTATGAAAATAAGAAGAATAATTGTTCTGGTTTTTTCGTTTGTTTTGCTAATATTTGCTACTTCTTGTGGGAAAAATAAAGTTGATTTAGAAGAAGTAGAAAGAAGTAAAATGGATGAGATGTTTTATTCACTATTTAGTGGCTATGACATCAATAAAATCTCAGAAGATCTAAACTTAATAACTGATATAGATGGCTACACTGTCACTTATCATTCTAATAATCCTGATGTAATCAGTGATGAAGGTAAGATCTATCAAGGAATCGATAGTAAAAAGGCAACTTTCAGTGCTACAATCACTAGCCCAAATATTGATCTTAGTTTAACTAAGACCTTCGTTTTTACGATTTCAGCAGTTGCTCCTATTCCAATTAGAGAGTTATATAATGCTAGTGGCGTTTACAAAGTGAAAGGAATTGTCAGTGCAATTTACAGAAATACGATTTACTTAGAAGATTCTACTGGAAAAACTAAGATTACTCTTACTAAAAACTATTTAGAAAAGATTAAAGAAGGTAGTGAAGTTTTAATCACTTTTGATGATAGTACTGAGGAAAAGATTGTTCGCTTTGAAGTAGTGTCAGATGATAATGCTATTTCTAAAAGTGCACTTTTGAGTGAACTAAGCGAAGTTGATAGAAA
>LVBR01000122.1 GCA_001604495.1 Acholeplasmatales bacterium Tener_01
TAGTAAAGAGGCAAAAGCAATAAATAATATTAACATTAATTTACGAATCATTTTACTAACTCCTTTTTTCTACCCTTATTTTACAATAAATATCATAAAAAATAAATAGAAAACAAAAAGGCTGTATCATAAATACAGCCTAGATTTGTTTAATTATTTAGTCTTTGGGATAGCAGCTGGGATAACTACTTTGATAGGATCAGTTGTCTTATCATAGTTATAAGCAGTTGAAGTTACTCTTACTTGGTAAGTAATTTCAGTTGCTTCAGCTGGGAAGCTAATTACTTGACCTCTTGAATCAATTAATGGAGATGAACAAATCAATTCAAACTTGAAGTCTTGTAAGTATTTTCTTGCATAATATTCAGCTTCTGCCATCTTCTTGAAGTAGCCCCAACGACCAGCTTCACGCATAGTTTGTGGACAGTTCTTTCCACTGAATGTATTATGTTGACAAATTGCATCTAGTCCTAATGCTAAATTACGTCTAACGATAATATCAGCACATAGTTGAGCTATATGATGCCATGTAACTTCTAGTTCAGCATTGTCACCAACTTCTGATTCCATACCGATTGAGTTCATGTTACCACCACAGTTAGATAGAGTTCTATATGATGAGCTCCACCAAACATTACTGATTAAGTAAGTTCCATTAGAACCAATTCTTGTATTGATTCCTGTCATTGGAAGGTCACTATCTGTAAATCTTGTAGGTACACCGCTACCACCAGCATTAGTTGGACGAACTTTGATTGTAGTCTTTTCACCATTTACAACCCAATATTGGTCGCTACTAATTGTAACGGTTGCATGAGGGTTAAATGGATCAGCTTCAACTTTAGTATCAGTCCATTCTACAGAACGGCTACTATCACCTGCATGCCAGCCACCATAATCTTCATCTAATCCTTTAAAGATTCCGTCACTTCCGACTGAATAATGCCAACTCTTTTCTTCATTTCTTGCGCTACCTTTAGCATAGTTAGCTAAAGATTGACCAGTTGAAACACCACCGGCATCATGGACTGTAATAAACCATGTATTAGTACGTTTATCAAATGAATAAATACCAGGACTTGCATCATATGCAGTTGATGTCACAACAACATAATCTTCAAACCAATAATATGAAATAGATCCTCTTAAAAGTGTCCAAGGATATGGATCTCTATCCCAACATGCATTTTCACACCATTGCTCGGCAACTTCACCAACGTTGTACTTAACAAAGAATGCCATTGGATCAACATAATCAAGTGAAGTTAGAGTAATTGAAGTTGTTGTACCTTTACGAAGTTTACTTGTACATGTAATTACAACACTTCCACCTTTATAGAAACGAACGTTACCATTCTTATCAACTTTAGCAGTTCTTTCATCGCTTGTAGTCCATACTACATCACGACTTGCACCACTTGGCGCAACTTCGAAATCAAGTTTAATTTCAGTATCAATATAAATTGTTTCAGGAGCATTACTTGTTAGAGTAATACTTGTAGGTTTTACTGTGTTTGCTTCAATCACGATTGTCACCTGTGCTTCATTATTATAAGGAGATATTGCTTTAATAACTACGCTTCCTTCAGCGATTGCAGTAACTAAACCATTAGCATCTACTGTTGCTACATTAGGTTCATTACTAACCCATGTAACATTTGTTGAAGGACTTTCGTTTAGTAGTGCAGTTAATTGTAAAATCTCACCTGCAACTAAGTTCTTAGCGCCTTCAATTGAGAATAGGCTAGCTAAAACAGTTACTTTAATAGTCTTTTGTAAATCACCGCACTTAGCAGTAACAGTTGCACTACCTTCTTTTAGACCGGTAATAACATTACCATTTAGTGTTGCTACATCATTATTATCAATTGTAAATGTAATTAGTGAGTAAGTGTTAGTTAATGCTTCAATTTCACCAGTCATTCCAACTCTTAAAACAACTTGTTCTGGTGCAATTAGTTCAGGAACTAAATTTGCTTCAACTCTAATTATTACGCTTGTTGAAATTAGGCTACCATCTTTAGCGGCTGCTTCAATCATTACGATTCCTTCTTTTAAAGCAACTAATTTACCATTTTCGACTTTAATAATACTAGAATCGTATGAACTCCACTCTACCTCTTTATTAGTAGCGTTAGCTGGAGTAACTGTAACAGTAGCGTTCGTAAGGTCAAATTCTTCACCAACTTTTAATGATCTAGGAAGTCCATCTACTTCGATTTTATTAACTTTAACATCTTCAGCTACTGGGGGATCTTCATGTCCTTGATCAACAGGCTTAGGATCATCTCCACATGCTGTCATAGTTAATGCTAAAACAAAGATTAACATTAACCAAATAAATTTCTTCATAATAATTACCTCCGATTATTATTATTGCACATATATTTTATCATAATCGCTTCTTTTTTTCTATATCATTTTACTAAATAATATGCCATTATAATTAGGTAAAATCCCAGTTAACTATATACAACTATATGACATATATTCATAAAATATCCCTTGAATTAGTATGGGGATTGTGGTAAAATAATACCAGTATATTTTTTATAGTACATAATATGGTGAAATCTATGATTGAAAAAGACGAAAGATTAGCTTTAAACGAAGAACTTGAAAATGTTCAAGAAGAAAAGCCTTTAAAGCTAAAGAAAATTGAAAAGAAAAAACTACGTGTAATAAACAAATTGATTGCTGGTGAAATCAATGGAACTCAAGCAGCAAAGAAACTTAAACTTACTACACGTCAAATAAGAAATTTAAAACGTCAAGTTTTAAATGAAGGTGAAGCTGGTATTATCCATAAGAATCGTTATCATAAACCAGTTAACACTTATGACCAAGATTTAAGATACGATATAGCTCATACATATCGTGTTGAATATCGTGGAACTAATTTCTCAGAATTTGCTAAAATAATGCAAGAAAAGGGATATGATATATCTCGTAGTACGATCTATAACATTTTAAGACAAAACAGAATAAGATCGCCTCAAAGAAAGAAAAAGAAAAGGAAAAAAGTTGCTTTAGCAACTCAATTACAAAATGAGAAAATTAACTAATGTAGTTAAAGTGGGTAATTGCCTTATAGGAGGTAATTACCCTATTTTAATTCAAAGCATGTGTAACATAAAAACAAGCAATGTCGAAAGTGTCGTTAAGCAAATCAAAGAACTTGAAGCTGCAGGTTGCGATATCATTAGAGTATCAGTTTTAGATGAAGCTGATGCCTATGCAATTAAAGATATTGTATCAAAAATTAGTATTCCACTTGTTGCAGACATTCATTTTGATTATAAACTTGCTTTAATTGCTTGTGATGCTGGTATTAGTAAACTAAGAATCAATCCAGGGAACATCGGTTCAATTGAAAATATCAAAAAAGTTGTTTCAAAATGCAAAGAGAAAAACATTCCAATTAGAATCGGTGTCAACAGTGGATCATGTGAAAAAGATTTGCTAGAAAAGTATGGTGGACCAACTTCTTCTTGTTTAGTTGAAAGTGCCTTAAGACACGTTAAGATTTTAGAAGACTTAGGCTTCTATGATATCTTAGTAAGTGTTAAAGCAAGCGATGTTAATACAACTATCGCCGCATACAAAGAGCTAAGTGAGAAAATCAAATACCCTCTTCACGTTGGTGTGACTGAGGCTGGAACCGATTTTGGTGGAACTATTAAATCTTCGGTTGGAATTGGATCATTACTTAGCCAAGGAATTGGTGACACAATTCGCGTATCTTTAACAAGTGACCCAGTAAATGAAGTTAAAGTTGCTAAAGAGATCTTATCTTCACTTGGTCTATATAAAAAGATTCAATTAGTATCATGCCCAACATGCGGTAGAACTCAATATGATATGATTCCTTTAGTTAAGAAAGTTGAAAAGTATATTGAAAATCTACCTAATCTAGATATCAAAATCGCCATTATGGGCTGCGTTGTAAATGGACCAGGTGAGGCACGTGATGCTGATATCGGTATTGCTGGTGGATTAAAGTCAGCAGTTCTATTTAAAAAAGGCGAAATCGTTAAAAAAATAGCTGAAGAAGATATTTATGATACTTTAATTAAAGAAATCGATTTATTAGTTAAGGAAAAAGCTGAAAATGAATGATGTTAAAATCACAGTAGTTAAAATCACTACATACCCTGATCTAATCGCAAAATATGAAAATCCCATTGAACATGCGTGCTCACTGAAAATTGGTGATGAGTTCATTTCACACGATGGTAAAAAACCAACAAACCTATGCGATAGTGCTTGGGGCAGCATGGAAGAGTTTGTATTAAGCCTTGCTAATGGCAAAGGGAACTTCTATGATGGCTGGATGAGGGACCCGATGAGTGCCATGATTTCATGTAATGATGGTTTTAGACCGGTATCATTTTATATCGAAGCAATTAAAAAGCAATCTCAAAACTGAGATTGCTCTTTTTTCATTCTATTGAAACAACTTCAAAGCCTAAATCACTGATTGTTTCTTTTAATACTTCATCACTAACTTCACCATTAACAATGGCAGTTTTAGAATCCAAATCAACCATCGCATTAACACCTTCGATAGCATTTAATGCTCTTTCGCATCTTTCAACGCACTTATGACAATGCATACCATTAATAGTCAATTTCTTCATTTTTGTAAATTACCTCATCTTTTAAATTTTCATTGAATTTCTTTGCTCTAATAGCAATTATTTCTTCTTTATAAGGTGGATATGAATCCTTTTCTCCTTTTACATAAGGAGTTTCTAAAATCTTTGGAATCCCCTCAAATCTTTCATCATAAATAAACTTAATTAAAGTATCAAATCCAATTGTTCCAAAACCAATATTACTGTGACGGTCTTTATGACTGCCACGTTCATTCATAGAATCATTGATATGGAAAGCTTTAATCTTATCAAGACCAATTATTCTATCAAATTCGCTTATAACTCCTTCATAGTTATTAACTAAATCATATCCAGCATCATTAGTATGACATGTATCAAAGCACACACCTAGTCTATCAGAATTAATCGCATTTAAAATATAAGCTATTTGACTAAATTCATAGCAACATTCGCTGCCTTTACCAGCCATTGTTTCTATTAGTATAACAGTATTATCACCTTTAGTATTATCTAAGATTTCTTTAATACTTTGAGTAATTAATTCCAATCCTTTTTCAACTCCAAGATTTAGGTGATTACCAGGATGTAAAACTAGATACTTAAGGCCAATTTTAGCCATTGTTTTAAGTTCATTAGTGATAATTCTTACTCCGAATTCATGCTTTTCACTATCAGCTTGCGCAAGATTTACAATATATGGCGCATGAACTATTACATCATCGGTACTTATATTGTTTTGACTTAAAACTTCT
>LVBR01000123.1 GCA_001604495.1 Acholeplasmatales bacterium Tener_01
AATGATAAATATAAACGGAATCCTTCTTGGTATATCAATGACACTATAAGTGGTAAAACCATTACTAAAGCTTCAAGCAATAAGATTCTACCAATGTAATTGAATATAACCTTAAATTTCATAATTAGTCGATTAGAATATCATCTAATTTTTCAATTATATGGCGGTTTGTTACGATAATAACACTATCGCCTTCTTTAATGTAGTCATTAGCACTAGGGATAAATGATTTATCACCTCTGATAATTGAACAAATTAGAATTCCTTTCTTCATATTCAAGTCTTTAATAGGAATGTCTTCAAATCTTTCAGCATTCCTAACATTGAATTCCATAGCTTCAACTTCATCGTTAACTAGCTTATATAAAGTTACAACGCCACTACCGTGTCTTGCACCAAGTGCTCTAATGTAACTAACGATTCTATTACTGGCAATGCTCTTAGGAGAGATGATACTAGCAACACCAGTAGCCTCAGCCATAGGAACAAAGTTTTGACGATTGATTTTACAAATAACTTTAGGAACTTTGATGCTATTAGCAAACATTGATGTGATGATGTTTTCTTCATCCATACCAGTTAGTGAAATAAAGGCATCAACTTGACTAATTCCTTCCTCAAGTAAAAGTTCTTGGTCAGTTCCATCGCCACAAATTACTGTAACGCCTGGCAAAAGCAAACTCAATTCTTCGCAACGTTCTTTGCTACTATCAATCATAATTACTTTATATCCGCTATCAAGTAGGTTTATTGCAAGATAGTACCCAATTTTACTTCCACCAACAACCATTACTGATTTGATCTTTGAGTTAATCATTCCGAGATAATCAAGGAACTTAATGATTTCAGCACGAGGAGCAGTTACATGAATCTTATCTTTAGCTTCGATTCTAAAATCTCCACCAGGAATAAAGACATCTTCTCCTCTTTGAACAGCACAAACCAAAACTTGGCATTGATACTTTTGACGAATTTGTTGAAGAGTCATCCCAACAAGCAAATTCTTGTCATTTATTAAAATCTCCATCAAGTCGATTTTACCTTTTGCAAAGGTATCAATCTTATTAGCTTGAGGGAAATCGAGAATTCTTGCTATTTCGTTTGCAGCTTCTTGTTCAGGGTTAATAATCATTGAAAGACCTAATTCTTCTTTCATGATATTAATTTGGTTGTAATAGTCATGATTACGAATACGAGCGATTGTATGACGAGCACCAATCTTTTTAGCAACCAAACAAGCAAGAAGATTTACTTCATCGGTTGATGTACATGTTACAACTAAATCAGCCTTATCAACATTTGCTTTCATTTGGATGTCATAACTTGCACCATTGCCACTTACACCCAATACATCATATGTATCAACTAAATCATTAACGATATTAACATCGTTATCGATAATACATAAATCATGTCCTTCTTTACTAATACGATCTAAAATAGATAAACCAATTTTACCTAAACCAATAATAACAATTTTCATAATTTTATACTTCCACGATGTGACTATTATACCACCATCGCCCGATAATTTCAATTGTAAGTTCAAGAAACAACGCTTTCGCTTTTTATCTATTGAAAGAGTCTAAAAAGAGAGTATAATAATAATTATTAACTAAGTGTGACTATTATGGAACAAAAAATCAATGTAAAAAAGAATAGATATGAAATGGATATGACCAGTGGAAATCTTTTCTTAAAGATTATCCGCTTTTCCATTCCTTTAGCCCTAATGGGAATCTTACAGCTACTTTATAATGCAGCCGATTTGATTGTTGTGGGGAACTTTAGTGGTGATGGTGAAGCACTGGGTGCAGTTGGATCAACTGGTTCACTAATCAACCTTACAGTCAACCTTTTCATGGGCTTAAGTGTCGGTACAAACGTAATTTGTGCTAGAATGTTTGGAGCTGGTGAAAAAGAAAGAGTTGGAAAAGTTGTACACACATCAATTGCTATGAGTTTTCTAATCGGAATATTCTTAGGAGTATTTGGAATAATCTTTTCTAAACCACTTCTTCACTTGATGAATAACGATTTAGAACTATCAAATCTTTATCTAAAGATTTATTTTATTGGCTTACCATTTAACCTTTGTTACAACTTCGCCGCCGCAATCCTTCGTTCAGTTGGTGACACTAAACGACCATTATATTTTCTTACAATATCTGGATTAGTCAATGTATTATTAAATCTACTTTTAGTAATCGTCTTTGACTTAAGCGTTGCTGGGGTTGCGATTGCTACAGTTGTCAGTCAATTATTATCATTTATAATGATTATAGTTACTTTGATGCGTTCAAAAGAATGTTACCGCTTAAAGCTAAGTGAACTAAAAATCAGTCGTAATGAACTTAAGCAAATAGTTAAAATTGGACTTCCTGCTGGAATCCAATCATCAATATTCTCTATTTCAAATGTATTGATTCAATCATCTGTAAACCTATTTGGTCCAGTTGCCATGAATGGTAATACAGCTGCTCAATCAGTTGAAGGCTTTGTTTACACTTCAATGAATGCAGTATATCACGCATCCCTTGCATTTACAGGCCAAAACTATGGAGCGAAAAACGTTAAAAACATCAAAAAAGTAACAATTTATTCTCTAATAATTGTTACGCTATTTGCCCTAATAATCGGTCAGCCACTATTTTGGTTTGGTAAAGATGTACTAAGGATTTATACAACCGTCCCTGAAGAGATTGAGGTTGCATATATTAGACTTCATTACTTAACACTTCCATATTTCTTATGTGGAATAATGGATGTAATGGTTGGAATTTTACGTGGAATTGGCTACTCGGTAATGCCAATGATTGTATCAATTGTTGGGGTATGCGGCTTTAGAATCATCTGGATTTTACTTGTATTCTATCAAAACACTGACTTTTCAAAATTCACTGATTTAAATCTACTTTATGTTTCATATCCAATAAGTTGGACTATAACATTCTTAGTTCATCTAGTCACATATTTTGTAGTATCGAGAAAAGTATTTAACAATATGGAATCTTATTAATATTTTTGAGGGACTGAAAGTCATATTCAGTCCCTCATTTTCTCATTTATCATCAACATATATTCTACGATTACCATATCCTATTTCTTGATTATCAAAAATATATGGCAGAATGTTTCTATATTTATCCGTATCAGAACCTCTATAATCTCTGACGTCATATAAATACATTCCTTTTCGATGATCAAAATCAAAAAGTCTTATTTTTTCTTTTATAAACAACAACTCGCTATCAGAATCAATGATATAGTCGTATTCAGATCCATAACATTTATCAATGCTATAAACAAACAAAAAATCATTGGATAGGTAAGTCTTTATACAGTCATAATCTCTTATGTATACTTTATGACCAAAGTCATGTGGGCCATCATTAAAACAATAATAATATGAGTTATCTCCCCAGGTAGGATCAACTAAATATAGATTATTATTTATCAAAACGTAATTCCATGCATGACCTACTCCGTCTTCAGGAAATCCTGAAGCATAAAAAGCCTTAATTCCTTCTATTCTACACATTAAAGCAAATGTTCTTGCGATTCCTGCACATACAGCTCTATTTTTTAAAAATACCCCTTCAGAATATTGATGAGCAGTTCCAGAAAAATTAGAAGTTTTATTATTATAATCATCATCAAGCACATAAAAAGCATCATAATCATAATCTACATTTTCAAAAAGCCATTCATATATTGCTATTACCTTTTGATAGTCACTCATATCATCAAAAATAATATCTCGTAAAACGTTTTTTGCACTTTCAAAAATGAACTCTGCTTGAGTATTTTCCAGTTGAAATATAGGTAGCCATCCAGATGTTACTACAGAATACAATTCTGCAGAAGAGTAAACACTAATTTCACCATTATTGCAACTATAAATTGGAAAATCATTA
>LVBR01000124.1 GCA_001604495.1 Acholeplasmatales bacterium Tener_01
AATACCAATTTCAATCTTTTGATTTAATCTCAGAAATTAAAGACTATAATTTATGTTTTTTCACTATACTGTAGACTCCTGTGCTCTATCATAATAAGGTTCTGTATGCACACTTATGATAGTTTGATTTCCATAATTTTCTCTTAATTTGTTTTCTAATTGAGTAGCTATATCATGTGATAAGGTAAATGATATTTCTTTATCGAGTTTTATATGAACATCAATGACGTAGGTATTTCCTACTTTTCTAGTTTTTAAATTATGAAAAGACCTTATTTGAGGAATAGAGTTTATAGTGTCTATTATTTCTTTTTCAATATCTTTGGGTAATGAACGTTCTAATAATTCATTCGCACTTGGTAATTAAAAATATAAAAAGCTATTGAAATAATAAACAAACTAACGATAATAACTGCGATATGATCTAATATTATAGCTTTAAATACAAAAAAATAGCACCACATATGCCAAGACTTGTTCCAATAGATGATTATGCATTAGAGCAGGGATTTGTTATTACTGCAATATTGTTAATTTTTTTATGTCAAAAAATAATAAAAAAATAATATCAAAAATGAATAAAACAGATAATTTTATTAATAATATTTTTTAATTTTGTAGTTTAAAATTTTCAAACTAATGCGAAATAAATTAAATAGGTACATGTACCTATCTATTGGTGCAGCAATATCTACAATACTTTTAAAGTTTTATGCGTATTACATCACTGGATCAGTAGGATTTTTTTCGGATGCATTAGAGTCATTGGTGAATCTAGCGGGAGCTGTTATTGCCTTAGTAATGCTAGTAATCTCTGCTAAGCCAGCTGATGGTAGTCATAATTTTGGTCATACAAAAGCTGAATATTTCTCTAGCACTATAGAAGGAGCATTAATTATTATAGCTGCTGTTAGTATCATTTGGTCTGCTATTACGAGGTTAATACATCCTAAACCTTTAGATAATTTAAATATAGGTTTATTATTTTCTGTAGCTGCATCATTAATAAATTTAGTTGTTGCATTAATATTAATTAAAAATGGGAAAAAGAATAACTCTATAGCTGTAGAAGCTGATGGTAAACATTTGATGACAGATGTGATAACATCTGCAGGTGTCATCATAGCTATTGTTATAGTTAAATTCACAAACATTTATATTTTAGATCCTATCATAGCTATAATAGTGGCTATTAATATTATTTATACTGGATATCAACTTATTAATAAATCTGTAAGTGGGCTGATGGATGCATCTATCTCTGATGAAGAAATTCATAAAATTTCATCTTATTTAGATTCTTTCAAAGATCAGAATATATCTTATCATTCGTTGATGACTAGGCAAGCTGGACAGAGAATTTTCATATCTTTACATTTATTAGTACCTAATTTTTGGACAATAAAAGAAGCTCATGACTTTGCTGAGGAGCTAGAGCAAAATATAGAAAAAATGTTTAATACTCCAGTAACTGTATCTACGCATATAGAGCCTAATGATGATCCTATGTCTTTTAATGATATTAAAATAGACCGTAAGGTTAAGAAATGATAATTTTTTTTAATTTTTTTTGAAATATAATTTTTATATCAAAAAAATTATTTAATTTTGCATTCAATTTTTCAAAAAATACAGCTATGGGTAGAGATGATGTTATCAGATATGTAGATGAGCAGTTAAATAAAAAGCCTGATTATCCAAAATTCAGAGCTGGTGATACGATAACTGTACACTATAAAATCAAAGAAGGTAATAAAGAGAGAATACAACAATTTCAAGGTGTTGTTATTCAAATAAAAGGTAAAGGGCTAAATAAAACTTTTACTGTACGCAAAATTTCTAATAATGTAGGCGTAGAACGTATATTCCCATTTACCAATCCTAATATAGCTCAAATAGATGTTAATAAACGAGGTCGCGTACGTAGAGCTCGTATTTATTACTTCCGTGAGTTAAGAGGCAAAAAGGCTAAAATAAAGGAAAGACGAGTGATTTCCTAATTTTCATAAATACTAAATATTATTTAAAAAATAGAGGTTTGAGTTTCATCTTGACCTCTATTTTTTATTTTTATTAATTTTTGAAAACATCCATTTA